>NZ_JBICTE010000009.1:0-184879 GCF_043197485.1 Micromonospora sp. NPDC049102
GTCGGTGGACTCGTCGGTCGCCCGGGCGCATCAGCACGCCGCCGGGGCGCGTAAAAGGGGGATCTGCAGGTCGAACCGCCGGGCGGCGTCGCGGTCGAGCCGGCCGATCATGCGCTCGGGCGGTCGCGGGGCGGACTGACCACGAAGGTGCACCTGGCATGTGAGCAGGGGCAAAAGCCGTTGTCGATCGTGTTGACCGCCGGGCAGCGCGGGGACAGTCCCCAGTTCATCGCGGTCCTCGACGGCATCCGGGTGCCCCGCCAGGGCGGCGGTCGGCCACGGACACGCCCCGATCGGGTCTTGGCCGACAAGGCGTACACATCGAAGGCGAACCGCCGCTACCTGCGCCGACGCGGGATCGCCGCGACGATCCCGTCGAAGGCAGACCAGGACGCCAACCGGCGCAAGAAGGGGTCCAAGGGTGGGCGACCACCGGCCTTCGACCCCGAGCGGTACAAGCAGCGTCACGCCGTGGAGTGCGGCATCAACCGACTCAAACGCAACCGTGCCGTGGCCACCCGCTTCGACAAACTCGCCGTGCGCTACGAAGCCACCGTGCACATCGCCGCGATCAACGAGTGGCTATGACCGACTTCGATACAGACCCTAACGCCCCCGCCCCACCCCCCACACGCCACCCCCCGCACCCCGCCCTCTACCCCCGCGATCTTGCACTTTCGGTTGTCGGATCACGTGAAATGCCCTTTATGTCGCCACAGTAAGTGCAAGATCGCGGGGCCGGGGCCGGGGCCGGGGCCGGGGCTGGGGCCGGGGTCGAGGGCTTGGCCTCGGGCGTGATCGACTCGGTTTCAGGGAATCCGGGGTGTCTTGCCGTCGAGGACACGCCGAGTTCACCGAACCTGAGTGGATCACCGCGTCGGGGCGCTCTCATGAACTGGAGTGGATCACTTGGCGTCAGCCGGCGGGGCGGGGCGGGGTGGTGGGGTCAGGGTTGGTGGGGTGCGGCGAGGAAGTCGGCCAGGACGCGGGTGTGGGTGGAGAACGCCAACTGGACCGGGTCGGTGAGGACCAGCCACTCGGTCGCCTCCTCGGTGGGCGCGGACGGGGGCAGGTCCTCGGCGGCACGCTCGGGCAGCACTCCGAAGATCATCATGGTGCCGCCCTGCGGCGCGCCCCGGACGGCGAGGAGCCGGGCGTCGGCGGCGTCCGCTACCAGCCCGGTCTCCTCCCGCAGCTCACGTACGAGCGCGTCGGACCATTCCTCGCCGTACTCGATGAAACCGCCTGGCAGCCCGAGTAGCCCGCGGGCCGGTTCGATGGCCCGGCGGACCACCACGACCCCCAGGCCCTCGGCCGTGCGGACCGGTAGCACCGCCACCGCGACGGGCAGGGGGTTGCGCCAGACGGTCTCGCCGCAGGCCGCGCAGACCCGCGGCCATCCGGCCGTGGCCGGGTAGGCGGCGCCGCAGTAGGAGCAGTGCGAGTACGGCGTACCGGTCATGCCGCAGCACGTTACCCGTGCCCGGTCGGTCTGCCGCTTTCCGCTCAGGCTTCGGGCACGCCCGTGTAGAAGGCGGTGGTGCGCTCGGCGGCGGCCTTGGCCTCGTCGGGGTCGGTGCCGGCGGCGACGCTCGCCTCGCCCCAGAGTTGGCTGCTCAGCTCCATGGCCCGTCGTGCCTCGGCGGAGGCGATCCACTCGGCGCTGTCCTCGGGCCGGACGCCGACGCCGTCGCTCGACAGGTGCGTGGCGAGGCCGAGCAGGCCCAGGTCCCAGCCGACGCCGACGGCGCCCGGCCCGAACTGTGCCCATCGGTCCTGGTCGACGTGTGCGATGTGGTCCAGGTCGAGGCGCGCCCGGTCGTCGCCGACCGGCGTGACCCGCACGTCGATCCAGCTCACCTCGCCGCCCATCTCCCAGGTGGCGGTGAAGCGGTGCGGGGGTTCGCAGGTCTCGATGGTGCCGCCGGCGTTGCCCTCGAGCTGGTACGTGCCGTGCAGCCGCAGGTCGCCGCTGATCGGCAGGAACCAGCGGGGGATGCGTTCGGCGTTGGTGCAGGCGTCCCACAGGTCCTCGGCGGTCGCCTGGTACGTCTGGCTGATCGTGGTCACCCGGGCCTCGCCGGCGGCCAGGGTGCGGCTGCCGACCTGCCGTTGGACGGCGTTGATCTGCTCGGTCGCGTCGAACATCAGGTGTTCCTCTCGTCGGGTGGGTCGGCGGGCCCGCGCAGGCGACGCTCACGTCGGCCCCGGGCCAGCTCGGTGGCGAGCGCGGCCAGGGGTGGTGCCCAGAACCGGCGGAAGTGCTCCAACCAGCCGTCGACCTCGCGTAACGGGCGCGGGTCGACTGCGTACAGCCGCCGGGTGCCTTCCGGACGCACGGTGGCGAAGCCGTTGTCCCGCAACACCTTCAGGTGCTGGGACACGGCGGGCTGGGAGATGCCGAACTCGTCGCGGATGACCGCGCTGACCGCGCCGGCGGTCTGCTCACCGTCGGCGAGCAGCTCCAGGATGCGGCGCCGGACCGGATCGCCCAGCACGTCGAAGGCGTGCACGGCGACAGTTATATCAGCATGGCCTTATTTAAGCCAGGCTTGACACTCCGACCAGCTTGTCCAACCGGATCGGCAGCTCGCGAATGCGGACGCCGGTGGCGTGGTGGACCGCGTTGGCGACCGCCGCCGCGGTGCCGACGATGCCGATCTCACCGAGGCCCTTCACACCGGCCGGGTTGAGCTCGTCGTCCCGCTCGTCGAGCCAGTACGCCTCGATGGACTCGACGTCCGCGCAGCCGGTGATGTGGTACGTCGCCAGGTCGTGGTTGACCCAGTCGCCGTAGCGCTCGTCGAGCACACCCTCCTCGTGCAGCGCCATCGACAACCCCATCGTCATACCGCCGATCAGTTGGCTGCGTGCCGTCGTCGGGTTCACCACCCGACCGGCGGCGAACACGCCGAGCAGCCGGTTCAGGCGTACCTCGCCGGTGTCCGCGTCCACCCGCACCTCGACGAACTGCGCCCCGTACGCGTACCGGGGCCGCGCCGGCTGCCCGGCCACCTCCTCGGACGTGTCCGCCCCGGCGGTGACCTCGGTGTCCGTCGGCGCGCCGTCGCGCAGCTTTCCGCGCAACGCCTCGCAGGCGCGGATCACGGCCCAGCTCCAGCTCGCCGTGCCCATCGACCCGCCGGCCACCGGCGCCTCCGGCAGGTCGCTGTCGCCGATGCGGATCTCCACCCGTTCCGGCGGTACGCCGAGCGCGTCGGCGGCCACCTGCCACATCGCCGTCCGCCCGCCGTTGCCGATGTCGGTGGCGTTGATCCGGAGCAGGAAGGTGCCGTCCGGCCGGGCGGTGACCGTCGCCGAGGCGGGCCGGGCCCGGGCCGGGTAGGCCGACGCGGCCACGCCGGTGCCGATCAGCCACCGCCCGTCGCGTCGCGCCCGGGGCGTCAGATCGCGTCCGGCCCAGCCGAACCGCTGCGCCCCCTCGCGCAGGCAGGCCACCAGGTTGCGGCTGGTGAACTCCTCCCCCTGGTCGGGGTCGACCCGGGGGTCGTTGCGGATGCGCAGTTCCACCGGGTCGATGCCGGCGGCGATGGCCAGCTCGTCCATCGCCGACTCCAGACCGTACGCGCCGGGGCACTCGCCGGGGGCGCGCATCCAAAACGGTGTGGGCACGTCGAGGCGGGCCAGCCGGTGGGTGGTGCGCCGGTGCGGCGCCGCGTACATGCTGCGGGTGTACACGGCGGTCTGCTCGGCGAACTCCCGGATGGTCGAGGTCTGGCTGATCGCGTCGTGGCAGACGGCGGTGAGCCGCCCGTCGGCGTCGCACGCGAGACGGACCCGTTGGATGGTGGGGGTGCGGTAGCCGATCGGCCCGAACAGTTGCTGGCGGGTGAGGGCCAGCTTGACCGGACGGTCCACGTGCCGGGCCGCGAGCGCGGTCAGGACCACCGCCGCCTTGGTGAACCCCTTGCTGCCGAAGCCGCCGCCGACGTGTTCGGCGACGACCCGGACCGACTCCCGGGGCAGCTCGAACAGCTCGGCGAGGGTGGCCTGCACGGACGCGGTGCCCTGGTTGGAGTCGTGCACCAGCAGCCGTCCGTCGTCCCACCGTGCCGTCGTGGCGTGCGGCTCCATCGGACTGTTGTGGTAGGCCGGCGTTCGGTAGGTGGCGTCCACCCGCACCGGGGCGGCCGCGTACCCGGCGTCGAAGTCGCCCTCCGCGGTGTCCGTCGGGTAGTGGGGATTCACGTGGTCCGGCCGGTACAGGCCCGGGTGGTCGGCGGTGAGCACGGTCGTGTGCGGTCCGGCGTCGTATTCCATCCGTACCAGTTGGGCGCCCTCCCGGGCCGCCTCGAGGCTGGTGGCGACCACCACGGCGACGAACTGCCCCCGGTGGTGCACCGTGGGATCCTGCAACAGCCGCAGCTCCGCCGCCGGGCCCGGCGCCATCCGGGGCGCGTTGCCGTGGTGCAACACGGCCAGTACGCCCGGCGACGCCAGCGCCTCGTCCGCGTCGACGCGCGTGATCCGGCCCCGGACGACGTCCGCCGGCACCACCCAGCCGTACGTGACGCCGTCGGTCGGGTACTCGACGGCGTACCGTGCCGTGCCGGTCACCTTCTCCCGGCCCTCCAGCCGGGGGTACGCCCGGCCGACCGCGCCGGCGCTCACGAGGATGCCAACTCGGTGAGTACCCGGACCGTGATCGCCCGGGTCAGGGGCAGCTTGAAGCCGTTGTGCCGCAGGGGCCGCGCCTCGGCCAGTTCGGCGTCGGCGGCCCGCGCCGCCAGCTCCGGACTGAACGGGCGACCCCGCAACTCCTGCTCGGCCCGGTGCGCCCGCCACGGCCGGTGGGCCACCGCCCCGTACGCCAGGCGCACGTCACGGACCACGTCGCCGTCGAGGTCGAGGACCGCGGCGACCGAGCCGGCGGCGAAGGCGAACGACGCCCGGTCACGTACCTTGAGGTACGCCGAGCGGCGCGCGGCCGGCAGCGCCGGCAGCCGTACGGCGGTGATCAGCGCGCCGCGCGGCAGGGTGGTCTCCCGTTCCGGCTGCGTGCCGGGGGAGCGGTAGAACGCGGCGAGGGGGATGTCCCGGGGGCCGTCGGCCTCGTGCACCTCGACCACGGCGTCCAGCGCGGCGAGGGCGACAGCCAGGTCCGACGGGTGGGTGGCGACGCACTGCTCGGACCAGTCCAGGACGGCCAGGTCGCGGTTCTGCCCGTGCAGGGCGGCGCAACCGCTGCCCGGGTCGCGCTTGTTGCACGCCTTGCCGGTGTCCTGGAAGTACACGCAGCGGGTGCGCTGCAACAGGTTGCCGCCGGTGGTGGCCATGTTGCGTAGCTGGCCGGACGCGGCGGCGAGCAGGGCGCGGGCCAGCACGGGGTAGTCGCGGCGGACCGCCGGGTGGGCGGCGAGGTCGCTGTTGCGTACGGTCGCGCCGATCCGCAGCCCACCGTCGGGTAGCTCCTCGACGGCGTCCAGGGGTAGCCGGGTCACGTCCACCAGCAGGTCGGGTCGCTGCACCCCGAGCTTCATGAGGTCCACCAGGTTGGTGCCGCCGCCCAGGTACGCGGCGTGCGGCTCGCCCGTCAGCACGGCGACGGCGTCGGCCACGTCGGCCGGTCGGTGGTAGCGGAAAGGCCTCACGACGTCGTCGCCGTCTCGCGGATCGCCGAGACGATGTGTGGGTACGCGGCGCAGCGGCAGAGGTTACCGGCCATCCGCTCCCGGATCTCGGCGTCGGTCAGCTCCGGCGGCGAGTCCAGGTCGTCGGTGACCGCGCTGGGCCAGCCTCTGGCGACCTCGTCGAGCATGCCCCGGGCGGAGCAGAGCTGCCCGGGGGTGCAGTAGCCGCACTGGAACGCGTCGTGCGCGACGAACGCGGCCTGCAACGGCGACAGGTCGTCCGCCTCGGCGAGCCCTTCGACGGTCCGGACGGACCGACCGTCCAGGGTGACCGTGAGGACCAGGCAACTCTTGGCGCGACGGCCGTCCAGCAGCACCGTACAGGAGCCGCACTGGCCGTGGTCGCAGCCCTTCTTGGCCCCGATCAAATCCAGATGCTCGCGCAGCGCGTCGAGCAGGGTCGTGCGGTTGTCCAGCGTCAGTTCCCGCCGGTCGCCATTGACCTCGAACGCCACCCGGGTCGAGTGACGTTCGTCGGTCGTCGTCGCGTTCTCAGGTTCGCCCCGCACCGGCCCAGACTAGCGGCAGCGGTACATAAGCGGGCGAATTACGCAGACATCCCACCGTGGTGCGGCCCCCGGGTGCCGCCGGTCGCGGCACCCGGGGTTCGTGCCTCAGGCCACCGGCGCGGCGGCGTCGGCGCTACGGGCGAGGTGCCGGTGGGCGCGGATCAGGTCCGCGTACCGCAGGCCACTCGCCTTCACCGTCCGCCGCTGGGTGGCGTAGTCGACGTGCACCAGGCCGAAGCGCTTGTCGTAGCCGTACGCCCACTCGAAGTTGTCCAGCAGCGACCACACGAAGTAGCCGTCCAGCGGCACACCCCGCGCCACCGCCGACGCGCACGCCGCCAGGTGCTGCTCCAGGTGGTCGGTGCGCTCCTTGTCCTGCACCGTGCCGTCGGCGGTGACCTCGTCGTGCCACGCCGAGCCGCTCTCGGTGACGATGATCCGGGCCGGCCCGTACCGCTCGTGCACGTCGACGAGCAGCCGCTCCAGACCCGCCGGGTGCACCTCCCAGCCCATCGCGGTCTCCACCGAGCCGGGCACCGGCACCTGCTTCACGTACGGCGCCGGACCGGTCGGGTCGTCGACCACCAACTGCCGGAAGTAGTAGTTCACTCCGAGGAAGTCGGTGGGCGTGGCGATCACCGCCAGGTCGTCGCCGCGTACCGGCGGCTCGACCTCGTACGTCTCGACCATGTCGGTGGGGTAGCCGCGCCCGTGGATCGGGTCGAGCCACCAGCGGTTGACGTGCCCGTCGGCCCGCCGTGCCGCAGCGACGTCCTCGGGCCGGTCGGTCGCCGGCTCGATCGGGCTCAGGTTCACGACGAGCCCCACCGAGGCGGGCCGGGCGGCGTTCGCCCGGATCGCCTGGGTGGCGAGACCGTGCCCGAGCAGCACGTGGTGCGAGGCGTGCACCGCGCGGGTCAGGTCCCGTTCGCCGGGGGCCATGTTCCCGTCAAGGTGCCCGATCCAGCACACGCAGAGCGGCTCGTTGACCGTGCACCAGTCGGCCACCCGGTCGCCGAGACGACCGGCGACCACCGCCGCGTACTCGGCGAACGCCTCGGCCGTGGCACGCTCCGGCCAGCCACCGGCGTCCTGTAGAGCCTGCGGCAGATCCCAGTGGTAGAGCGTGACGAACGGCCGGATTCCGTCGGCGAGCAACGTGTCGACGAGCCGGTCGTAGAAGTCCAGCCCGGCGGGGTTGACCCGGCCGACGCCCGCGGGCATCACCCGAGGCCAGGCCACCGAGAACCGGTACGCGTCCACGCCGAGCTGCCGCAGCAGCCCCATGTCCTCCGGCCACCGGTGGTAGTGGTCGCAGGCCACCGCACCGGTGTCGCCGTTGTCGACGTTGCCCGGGATCGCCGAGAAGGTGTCCCAGATGGACGGCTCCCGGCCGTCGACGTCGACGGCCCCCTCGATCTGGTACGCCGCAGTGGCGACGCCCCAGAGGAAGTCGGGTGGCAGCTTGGACAGGTCCGGCACGGGAAGGCTCTCCTCTGGGTTGGGGTGACTCACTTGACGGCGCCGGCGGTGAGACCGGCGACGAAGTAGCGCTGCAGGGCCAGGAAACCGGCGACGACGGGGATGCTGACCACCAGCGACGCGGCCATGATCTGGTTCCAGTAGACGTTGAACTGGGTCGAGTAGCCCTGGAGGCCGACCGCCAGGGTGCGGCTGCCCTCGTCGGTCATCACCGAGGCGAACAGCACCTCACCCCAGGCGGTCATGAACGCGTACACGGTCACCGCGACCACGCCGGGCACGGCGGCCGGCAGGATGACCTGGAACAGGGTGCGTAGCGGCCCGGCGCCGTCGACCTGCGCCGCCTCGTCCAGCCCGCGCGGGATCGAGTCGAAGTAGCCGACCAGCATCCAGATCGAGAACGGCAACGAGAAGGTCAGGTACGTGATGATCAGGCCGGTACGGCTGGCGTACAGCTCGATGCCTGTGGCGTTGCCCAGGTTGACGTAGATGAGGAACAGCGGCAGCAGGAACAGGATGCCGGGGAACATCTGCGTGGACAGCACCGTCACGGTGAAGACACCGCGGCCGTGGAACCGGTACCGGCTGACCGCGAACGCCGCGAAGATGGCGATCGCTACCGAGCAGACCGCCGCGACGCTCGACACCACGAGGCTGTTCACCAGGTAGCGGGCCAGCGGCACGGTGCTCCACATGTCGACGAACGGTTGCAGGGTGGGCCGGCTGGGCCACCAGGTGAACCCGTTCTGCACGTCCCGCAGCGGCTTCGCCGCGGACGTGACCATCACGTAGAGCGGGATGACGACGAAGAGGGTGAGCAGGGTCAGCACGATGCGTCGGCCCCAGCGCTCACCGGCGGTCTCACGCATGGTCGTCCCTCCGGCGGTTGGTGATCAGCAGGTACGCGGCCGAGACGACCATCAGGAACAGCAGCAGCGCCACCGACATCGCCGAGCCCGACCCGAAGTCCCAGGTCTTGAAGGAGCTGCGGTAGATGTGGATGGAGATCAGGTCCGCCTGCGCGGGCGCCGAGCCGCCGAAGAGCACGAACGGGGTGTTGAAGTCGTTGAACGTCCACAGGAACAGCACCAACAGCAGCACCAGGTTCACCGGCCGCAGCATGGGCAGGGTGACCGAGCGCAGCCGACGCCAGAACCCGGCGCCGTCGATCGCGGCGGCCTCGTACAGCTCACTGGGCACGTTCTGCAGGCCGGCCATCAGGCACAGGAACGCGAACGGCCAGTTGCGCCAGACCGACACCACCAGCAACGACCAGAAGCTGTTGTCGCCGATCAGCCAGAACGGCCGCTCGTTCAACAGGCCGAGCTGGTCGACGAGCACGTGGTTGACCAGACCGGTGTCGCGCTGGAGCAGGAAGCTCCACGTGATCACGGCGGCGTAGACCGGCAGCGCGTACGGGGTGAGGAACAGCGCTCGCAGGATGGCCCGCCCGCGGAACGGTTTCTGCAGCACGACGGCCGCCGCGATGCCGAGCAGCCAGGCGAACCCGACCGAGAGCAGGCTGTAGGCAAGCGTCACCCAGAACGAGTGCAGCAGCTCCTTGCCGGCGGCGGAGTTCAGGTCGAGCGTGGCGCGGTAGTTCTCCAGGCCCACGAAGGGCGCGGTCGACCAGTCGCGGATGTGGAACTGGGTCAGCTCCAACAGGCTCATCCAGACCCCGACCACCATCGGGATCACGTGGATGGCGAGTTCCAGCACGATGGCCGGCGCGAGCAGCAGGTACGGCAGGAGGGAACGGCGGGGGCCGCGCGGCCGGCGGGCGGCCCCCCGGGCGGGTGACCCGGCCCGGGGTACGCGCCGGTCGGCGTCCGGCGCGGTGGTGCTGGTTGCCATCGGGGTCCTCTCGGAGGCGGTGGCCGTGGTCAGGCGACGAGCCCGACCACGGCCACCGGCGCTGCGTGGGTCAGCGCATCTTCTGCTGCGCGTCGGTCAGCTTCGCCTTCACCGATGCCTCGGTGACCGGCTTGCCGCTCGCGGCGTCGGCGAACAGCTCCTTCATCGCGGTGCCGACCAGGGTCTCGAAGGTGCTCTCCTCGGGCACCTGCGGCAGCGGGGCCGCGGTGGTGACCAGGGTCTCCTGGATGCTCTTCTGCTCCGGAGCGCTGAACGCCGGGTCGGAGCCGGCGGTCTTCACAGCCGGCAGCGAGCCGTACGTCTTGTTGAGGATCGTCTGCTCCTCGTCGCTGGTCATGAACTTGACGAAGCTCAGCGCGCCGTCCTTGTTCTTCGTGTGCTTGAAGACGGCCATGTTGATGCCGGCCACCATGCTGTTGACCTTCTTGCCGCCGGCCGGCGGGTTGGCCAGGAACGGCACCGGGGCCACGCCGTACGCGTCGGCGGCCATGTTCTGGGTCTTCAGGTTCGAGCCGGCGGACTGCCAGAGCAGCATGCCGGCCTTGCCGTTGGCGAAGTCCGAGACCGACTGGTTCTGCGCGTACTCGGCGTTGCTCGGGTTGGTGATCTTGTCAGCGGCCATGAAGTCGATGTAGCGCTTGATGGCCGAGACGTTCTGCGGGGTGTCGAAGGTCGGCTTGCCGGCCGAGTCGAACCACTCGCCGCCGTACTGCTGGCTGAAGGTGAACGCGTGGTGGGCGTTCTCGGACGGGTTGGCGCCCTCGATGGCCAGGCCCCACTTGCCGCCGGTGCTGAGCTTCTTGCCGTACTCGACGACCTGCTCCCAGGTCGTCGGCGGGGCGGTGATGCCCGCGTCGGCGAACATCTTCTTGTTGTAGTACAGGCTGTACGCCATGCTGTAGAGCGGCACGGCGGCCGGCGGCTTGCCCGGCGCGCCGGCGGCGGCGAGCGCGGCGGGCACGATCCGGTCCTTGCCGCCCACGGCCTGCAGGGCGGCGTCGTCGAACTCGACGAGCGCACCGGTGGCCTGCAACGACGCCGACCAGGTGTTGCCGATGTTCACCACGTCCGGGCCCTTGCCCGAGGTGGCGGCGGCGAGCAGTCGGTTGAGCAGGTCCGACCAGGGGACCACCTCGACGTTGACCTTGACGCCGGTCTGCTTCTCGAACTTGTCCAGCTCGGGCTGGAGGGTGGCCTTGTCGGCCTCCAGGCTGGCGCCCTGGTTGCTGGCCCAGTAGGTGAGGGTCTTGGGCGATGAGGCGGAGTCGTCGCCGGAGCCGCCGCAGGCGGTCAGCGACGCGGCAGCCAGTACGGCGGCAGCGAATATCCCGAGGTGTCGTTTCGACACGGTGAGCCCTTCCGGTGCGTGGTGGGGGTCCGCCGGCCGTCGTCGCCGATAGGGGTGAGGCGACGGCGGCCGGCTGCGGACGGGGTTTCTCCGGACGCGCCGTCGGAGGTCCTTCGGCGTTTCCCGGGAGTTACATCACGGCTTAATGAATGTCGTCATTAAAGTGGTTGGCTGGTGGGTCGTCAAGCACGGTGCGGTTACAGTCGCCACCTACGGCCGACGGGAACGAGGTAACGAGTGGAGCTGGCGCGTGCCACCAACCGGAGCGTCCGGCTGCGCAACCGGTCCGCCCTGTTGACGAAGCTCTTCCTCGATGCCCCGCTCACCCGGCAGGACCTCGTGCGCAGCACCGGCCTGAGCCAGCCGGCCGTGAGCAACGTGGTGGCCGACCTGATCGACGAGGGCATCGTCGTCGAGGCCGGGGCCGCCGAGTCCGACGGCGGCCGTCCCAGCATGCTGCTGCGGGTCGCCGCCCGCTACGCCTTCGTGATCGGCGTGGACGTCGGCGAGACCCGGGTGCGGGTCGAGTTGTTCGACTTCGCGATGACCCTGCTCGCCAGCGTCGAGTACCCGCTCGACCCGGCGCGTACCGAGCCGGACGTGGTGGCCGGGCACGTGCTGACCGGCATCGAGGTGGTCACCGGCCGGGCCGGGGTGGCCACCGCCGACGTGCTCGGCGTCGGCATCGGCGTCTCCGGCGTGGTCCAGCAGGGCGACGAGGCCGTCGTGCACGCCCAGGCCCTCGGCTGGGACCGGGTACCGCTGGAACGCCTCATCGGCGCGGGCACCGACCTGCCGCTGCACATCGACAACGGCGCGAAGACCCTCGGTCAGGCCGAGATGTGGTTCGGCGCCGGCCGCGGGGCCCGGCACGCCGTCTTCGCGCTGGTCGGCTCGGGTGTGGGCGCGGCCGTGGTGACCAACGGCGCCACCTATCGGGGCGCGTCCAGCAGCGCGGGGGAGTGGGGGCACACCACCCTGGTGTACGGCGGTCGGGCCTGCCGGTGCGGCGCGCGCGGCTGCCTGGAGGCGTACGTGGGCGCGGAGGCGATCATCGACCGCTACCGGGAGGCGCGCCGGGGGCACGCCGTTCCCGGCGAGGACGAGGAGTCCCAGCTCGCCGCGCTGGTCGCCGCCGCCGACACCTCGCCCACCGCCCGACGGGTGCTGGACGACACCGCCGGTTACCTGGGCGCCGGGGTGGCCAACCTGATCAACCTGTTCAACCCGGAGCGGGTCGTGCTCGGCGGGTGGGCGGCGATGGCGCTGGGCGATCTGCTGCCGGCCGTCCGCGAGGCCGCCGGTCGGCAGGCGCTGCGCCAGCCGTACGAGCAGGCGTCGATCGAGCTGTGCCGGCTGGGTGTCGACGCGGTGGCCCTGGGAGCGGCCACCCTCCCGATAGCCCGCTTCCTCACCACCGGCGGCGTCCCCCGCGCCTAACCCCCACCCACCCCACCCCCTTCCTCGTGCGGTGATCAAGAAGTTTGCGTCATTCCCGGGGCGGTTTCTGACGCGAACCTCTTGATCACCGGGGGCGGTCGGGCCGTGCGGGACGGTGCCGAGGGGCGGGGAATTACACAAAACCTGATCCTCGGGATAAATAACGAAGTTATAGATCGATGTCTTGACGCCGTCGCAATCTCGCCGCAACACTCCTACGAGAGCGCTCTCATCCCCGCGGCGTCGCATCGGCGGCACCACCCACGGCACCACGGGCGAACCCGACCCCCATCCGCACGGCGTCCGTAACGCCCTATCGACAGGCGATGTCATGACATCTCGTGCTACATCCGTACGCCCGCGTCCCCGGCGGCGGACCGTTCGGCACCTCCTCACCGGAGTCGCCGTGGCCCTGGTGGCGGCCCTGACACCAGCCGTGGCCACCGCCCCGGCGCAGGCCGCACCCACCCTGCTGTCGCAGGGCCGCCCGGCGACCGCCTCGTCCACCGAGAACGCCGGCACCCCCGCGTCGGCCGCGGTCGACGGCAACACCGGCACCCGCTGGGCCAGCGCCTTCAGCGACCCGCAGTGGCTCCAGGTCGACCTCGGCACGCGGGCCACCATCAGCCAGGTCAACCTGCTCTGGGAGGGGGCCTACGGCCGCGCCTTCCAGATCCAGACCTCCGACGACGCCGCCACCTGGACGACGATCTACTCCACCACCACCGGCGCGGGCGGCACGCAGAACCTCACCGTCACCGGCGCCGGCCGGTACGTGCGGATGTACGGCACCGCCCGGGGCTCCGCCTACGGCTACTCGCTCTGGGAGTTCCAGGTCTACGGCGAGACCGGCGGTGACACGTCCACCTGCGGCAGCGCCAACGTGGCGCAGGGCAGCCCGGTGACCGCCTCGTCCACGGAGAACGCCGGCACCCCCGCGTCCGCCGCCGTCGACGGCAACACCGGCACCCGCTGGGCCAGCGCCGCCAGCGACCCGCAGTGGCTGCGCGTCGACCTGGGCAGCACCCGCACGATCTGCCGGGTGACGCTGACCTGGGAGGCCGCGTACGCCCGGGCCTTCCAGCTCCAGACCTCCGCCGACGGGTCCACCTGGACCACGATCTACTCGACCACCACCGCCACCGGCGGCACGCAGAGCCTCACCGTCACCGGCAGCGGACGCTACCTGCGCGTGTACGGCACCGCCCGGGGCACCGCCTACGGCTACTCGCTCTGGGAGCTGGCGGTCAACACGACCGGCGGCGGCACCACCGAGCCCCCGGTCGGCACCACCGACCCGTACAACCCCAACCTCGGCGCGAACACGTACGTCTTCGACCCGAGCACCCCGACGTCGACGATCCAGAGTCGACTGAACACCATCTTCACCCAGCAGGAGACGAACCAGTTCGGCGCGCAGCGCTACGCCGTGCTGTTCGAGCCGGGCACCTACACCGCCGACGTCAACCTCGGCTTCTTCACCCAGGTCGCCGGCCTCGGCATGAGCCCCGACGACGTCAACCTCAACGGACACGTCCGGGCCGAGGCGACCTGGTTCGGCGGCAACGCCACCCAGAACTTCTGGCGGTCCGCGGAGAACCTCTCGGTGACCCTGCCCTCCGGAGTGAGCGTGGAGCGCTGGGCGGTGTCGCAGGCCGCGCCGTACCGGCGGATGCACCTGCGCGGCGCGCAGAACCAGATCCAGCTCTGGAACGGCGGCGACGGCTGGTCCAGTGGCGGCCTGCTGGCCGACACCCGCATCGACGGACTGGTCGTCTCCGGCTCGCAGCAGCAGTGGTACTCCCGCAACAGCGAGTTCGGCAACGGCTGGACCGGTTCGGTGTGGAACATGGTGTTCCAGGGCGTGAACGGCGCCCCGCCGCCGAGCTTCCCCAACCCGTCGCACACCGTCATTGCGCAGACCCCCCAGGTTCGCGAGAAGCCGTTCCTGTACGTGACGGGCAGCGGCGAGTACCGGGTCTTCGTGCCCGCCGTGCGCACCAACTCCACCGGCACCAGCTGGTACAACAAGACCCCGGCCGGCTCGTCGATCTCGCTGTCGCAGTTCTTCGTCGTCCAGCCCGGCACCAGCGCGGCCACCATCAACGCCGCCCTCGCCCAGGGCAAGCACCTGCTCTTCACCCCGGGCGTGCACCACGTCACCGAGCCGATCCAGGTCAACCGGGCCGACACGGTCGTCCTCGGCCTCGGCCTGGCCACCATCCAGGCCGACAACGGCAGCGTCGGTATGCGCGTCGCCGACGTGGACGGCGTCAAGGTCGCCGGCATCATGTTCGAGGCCGGCACCACCAACTCGCCGGTGCTCATGGAGGTCGGCCCGTCCGGCTCCTCGGCGAGCCACGCCGGCAACCCGACCTCGCTGCACGACGTGTTCTTCCGCATCGGCGGACCGCTCGTCGGCAAGGCCACCAACACGCTGACCATCAACAGCGACAACGTGATCGGTGACCACATGTGGCTGTGGCGGGCGGACCACGCCGCCCAGGGTGTGCCCACCGGGTGGACGCTGAACACCGCCGACACCGGGCTCACCGTCAACGGCGACGACGTCACCATGTACGGCCTCTTCGTCGAGCACTACCAGAAGTACCAGACCATCTGGAACGGCAACGGTGGGCGGACGTACTTCTACCAGAACGAACTGCCGTACGACGTGCCCAACCAGGCGGCCTGGATGAACGGGTCGACCCGGGGCTACGCCGCCTACAAGGTGGCCGACTCGGTGACCAGCCACCAGGCGTTCGGGCTGGGCAGCTACAGCTACTTCAACGTCAACCCCGCAGTGGTCGAGGAGCACTCCTTCGAGGTGCCCGTCAACTCGAACGTGCGCTTCACCAACATGGTCACCGTCTCGCTCGGTGGCGTCGGCACCATCAACCGGGTGATCAACAACGCCGGTGGCACCGCGAACGCGGCCAACCAGACGGTGTACCTGACGAACTACCCCTGACCGGGGCACCCGCGCCGATCCGATCGACTCATCTGATCGGGCCGGCGCGGGTCGTACCCAGGGCCGAGGCCGGCCCGGTCCCGCCGAAGACCGGGCCGGCCACGGTCGTTCCCCCGCGTACGCAAGCCCTCCGCGCACCCGGAAGCGTCGGGCATACGACTCTTCGCGCGCTCACCCCGATGATCGCGGTCCGGGTGGGCTGGCATCGACGGTCCTATACTGTGCCTACCGGTCGTGGAACCCGTGAGCGGAGGCGGGCGTGCCACTTTTCTTCCTGAGCTACGCCCAAGAGGACAACCGCAACGGTCAGATTCAGCAGTTCTTCGGCGACCTCAGCGAGGCGGTGGCCGGTCTGGCCGCCACCCGGTGGGACGAGGCGGGGTTCATCGACGGGCAGATCCCGCTCGGCAGCTCCTGGACGGACTCGCTGTCCGACGCGCTGTCCACCAGCGCCTGTCTGATCGCGCTCACCTCGCCCCGATACGTCGTCAGCGACTACTGCGGTCGCGAGTTCCGGGTCTTCGCTGACCGCGTCGACGAGCACGAGCGGCAGTTCCACGTCCGTCCACCCGCGATCGTGCCGGTGCAGTGGATTCCCTGTGACCGGCTGCCCAAGGCCGTCGCCCGCTTCCAGTACCGCAAATTCCCGACCGGCACCGCGTACGACCAGGACGGTCTGCTCACCCTCAAGCAGCGCAAACGGCACGAGGACGATTACGCGGACTTCGTCGACACGCTCGCCAGGCACATCGTGCAGACCGCTCGAAATCACCAGCTCTACCGCCCGGCGCAGCGTCCGGTGCTGTCCAAGGTGACGAGTGCCTTCGACCTGCCGCCGAGGCCGCAGGCGCACCAGGGGCCGGACGCCTCAAAGGCGGTGGAGCGGGCCACCAGCGCCCGACACGTGCACATCGTCCTCGTTGCCGGCAGCTCCGCCGAGCTGGCCGGCAGCCGCCCCGGCGCCGAGGACCGCTACGGCGCGTTCTCGCGCGACTGGCGACCGTACCGGCCCGAAGTGGAAGCGCCGATCGGCAGCTGGGCCGGGGACATCGCCACCACCAAGAGCTACGGCTGGACGGTGGAGGACGCCGAGGACCTGGCGGCCGTGCGGGAGTGGGCGCGGACGCACAACCAGATCGTCGTACTGGTGATCGACGTCTGGTCCGCCGACCTGCCGCGCTACCGGGTGAGCCTGATCCGCCACGACCGCGACAAGGACTCGCCTCGAGCGCCCGTCCTGGTGCCGTGGACGGCCGCCGACGAGGCGGCTGCCGGCGGCAATCGCAAGATGTGGGACACCCTGGCCCGGGTGCTCCCGTCCCACGTGCTGCACAGCACCCGCGACGTCTGGCGCACCGAGATCGCGACCTCCGCACGTTTTCAGGAGGAGCTCGAGGAGGCGCTCGTCGTCGAGCAGGTCCGGATCTACCGCATGGGCACCGTCTACCAGGAGCCGCCCACGGACGGCCCTGGTACCCGCCCGATCCTCGAAGGTCCCTAGGGGAGGCACGTCATGGCGCTGAACGAGACGGCACGTGGCCAGATCGTGACCTTCTACTCGTACAAGGGTGGTACCGGGCGCACGATGGCGCTGGCCAACGTGGCCTGGATCCTGGCCAGCCAGGGCCTCCAGGTGCTGGTCGTCGACTGGGACCTGGAATCTCCGGGTCTGCACCGCTACTTCCACCCGTTCCTGCGTGACAAGGAACTGCGCGCCACCCCTGGCGTCATCGAGATGATCTGGGATTACTCGATCGCCACGATGCAGCGCAACCGTGACGAGGACTCCCAGGAACTGCTCACCGGCCACGCCAAGATCCAACGCCGAGCGGTCTCACTGAACTGGGACTTCAGCCACGGCGGCGTGATCGACTTCGTGGCCGCCGGGCAGCAGGACTCGGCGTACTCCCGGTTGGTGAGCACCTTCGAGTGGGCCAACTTCTACGAGCGCCAGGGCGGCGCGTCGTTCATCGACGCCGTCCGGGAGCAGATGCGTGCCGAGTACGACGTGGTGTTGATCGACAGCCGTACCGGCCTGAGCGACGTGGCCGGCATCTGCACCGTGCAACTGCCCGACCTGGTGGTCAACTGCTTCACCATGTCCACCCAGAGCATCCGGGGCGCGGTGGCGGTGGCCCGCTCGATCCGCAGCCAGCGCCCGGACGACCCGCCGCTGCTGCTGCCGGTGCCGATGCGCGTGGAGGACGCCGAGCTGCGCAAACTGGAGACCGGTCGGGATCTGGTGCGCGCCGAGTTCGCCCCGTTCCTCGATCACCTCTCGGACGCGGCGGTCGCCCGCTACTGGAACACCATCGAGGTCCCGTACCGCACGTTCTACGCCTTCGAGGAGATCCTCGCCGCGTTCGGTGACCGGCCGGAGCAGATCGGCACCCTGCTGGCCGCGTACGAGCAGCTCGCCTCGGTGATCACCGATGGGCGGGTCAAACGGCTGCACCCGATCGGCGAGGCGGACCGGCGCCGCTCGCTGACGGAGTTCGAACGCAGTCGGCTCACCGCCGAGCAGGCGGTGCTGCTCAGCTACGCCTCCGCCGACCGGCTCTGGGCCGAGTGGATCAGCGACCAGTTGGAGGACGTCGGGCTGCGGGTGGATCGCCGCGCGCTCGACGTGCCGGTCGCCGCCGGCGGACGGGCCGCCTTCGACCGGGCCGTCAGCGGTGCCAGCCGGGTGCTGGCGGTGCTCACCCGGCACTACGCGAGCACGCCCCTCGCTGGCGAGGTGTGGAAGAGCGCCACCGGCCGGGACCAGCTCGGCAGCGGGGGAGTGCTCGTGCCGCTGCGCGTCGACGAGTCGCGGCTGACCGTCCCCTACAGCGACCACAGCCCGGTGGACCTCAGCGACGTCGACCCGTCCACCGCGCGGACCCGGCTCCTGGAAGCCGCTGGAGCGACGGTCACGGCCGGCGGTCGCGCGGTCGGCCGGTTCCCCGGCCAGTTCCCGACGATCTCCAACGTCCGCCAGCACGGCACCCCGTTCGTCGGCCGCGCCGAGCAACTCGAGGCGCTGCGCGACCGGCTCACCGCCGCACCGGACGCGCCCATCCAGGTCGTGCACGGCCTCGGCGGCGTCGGCAAGACCCAGCTCGCCGCCGAGTACGCGCTGCGCTTCGGCCGCGACTACGACGTGGTCTGGTGGATCCCGGCCGACAGCGACGACCGCATCCGCGGTGGCCTCAGCGACCTCGGCCAGGCGATGGGGCTGGGCACGGGCGGCGGCGCCGAGGCGGCCCGCCGGGTACTCGACACGCTGCGCCGCGCCGGGCCCGACCAGCGCTGGCTGATCATCCTGGACAACGTCGACAAGCCCACCCACACCACCCGGGCGCTGCTGCCGCAGGGGCCCGGCCACGTCCTGCTCACGACCCGGGACCAGAGCTGGAGCGAGTACGCGACCGCGACCGAGCTGACCGTCTTCGACCGTGCCGAGAGCGTCCAACTGCTGCGCGACCGGGTGCGCGGTCTCAGCGAGACCGAGGCCGCGCAGGTGGCCGAGAAGCTCGGCGACCTGCCGCTCGCGGTCGAGCAGGGCGCGGCGTACCTGCGGGCCAGCGCCATGCAGGTCGAGAAGTACCTGCACTCGCTGGACACCCCCGGCCTGCTGCGAATCCTCGACGGCCGGCAGTCCGCCGGCTACTCCAAGGCACTCGCCGCGACCTGGCTGTTCACCCTCGGCCAGCTCCGCGAGGAGAAGCCGGCCGCCGCCCGGCTGCTGGAGCTGTGCTCGTTCTACGCGCCGGAGCCGATTCCCGTCGCCATGCTCACCGGCGACCGCTTCGCCAGCTTCATGGCACCGATCGACCCGACGCTCACCGACCCGATCCTGCAGGGCCTGGTCACCGCCGAGTTGGGCCGCTACGGCCTGGCCCAGGTCGACGCGGAGAACAACACGGTGCGGATCCACCGGTTGGTCCAGTTGGTCATCCAGGACCAGCTCAGCGAGCCCGACGAGGCGCGACGGGAAGCCCAACTGCTGCTCGCCGCCGCCAACCCCCGCGATCCCGACAAGCCGGTCAACTGGCCCGAGTACGCCGAGCTGTGGCCACACGTACGCCCCAGCGGCCTGCACCTGTCCACCATGGACGAGGCGCGGCAGCTCGTCGTGGACATCGTGCGCTACCTCTACCGACGCGGCGACTACGACACCAGTCGTGCGCTTGCCGAGGAGGCGCTGGCCGGGTGGCGCGACACCGACGACGACGATCCCACCCGCCTGCGGATGCGCTTCCACCTGGCGAACGTGCTGCGCGCGCAGAGCAACTTCGACCGGGCGTACGAGATCGACCGGGACGTCTACGACCGGCAGCGGCGGATCTTCGGCGAGGAGCACCTGTACACCCTGATGACGGCTCGCAGTGTCGGCGCGGACCTGCGCGCCCAGGGGCTCTACCACGATGCCGAGGCGCAGGACCGGCGCACTCTGGAGCTGAGCGTACGCAGCTTCGGCGACGACAGCGGCCGGACGCTGACCGCGGAGAACAACCTCGCCGTGTCGCTGCGCCTGGTCGGTGACTTCCGCAGCGCGGCCGCGCTCGACCAGCACATCCACGAGCGGCGGCGGGACCGCTTCGGTGAGGAGGACCCGTCCACCCTCGCGTCGGCCAGCAACTACGGGCGCGGCCTGCGCGACACCGGCGAGCTGTGGCGGTCGCACAGCGTCCTGCAACGTACGTACGTCAGCCAGCAGCGGGTGAACGGCCCGGACCATCCGGAGACCCTGCGGACGGCGAAGGAGTTGGCGCTCACGCTGCGCCAGCTCGGTCGTTTCGCCGACGCGCACCGGCTGATCGAGCGGACGGTGGTCCGTTACCAGCGCACGCTCGGCGCCGAGCACGCCGACACTCTCTCCGCCGAGATGGCCCTCGCCACCACGTGGTCGGCGGTGGGCGACAACCAGACCGCCCTGCGGGTGGCGCGCCGCCTGCGCGACGGCTACACCGTGGTGCTCGGGGAGTCGCACGCCATCACCCTGGCGTGCCTCAACAACCTCGGTGTGCTGCTGCGCAAGCAGGGCGACCACACCCAGGCCCGGGAGCTGTCCCAGCGGGTACGCGACCAGTTGCTGACCCACCTCGGTGAGCGGCACCCGCACACCCTGCTGGCCACCCTCAACCTGGCCAACGACCTCTTCGCCCTCGGCGACGGGGACAACGCGTTGCTGCTGGACACCACGGCATACGTGGAGCTGACCCGTGCGTTGGGCGCCGAGCATCCCGACACGCTCTCCGCGTCGGTCAACCTCGCGCTGAGCCGCCAGGCCACCGAGAGCGAAGCGGACGCCGGCCGGGCGCTCTACGACGAGGCGTTCGGTCAGCTGGTGCAACTCTTCGGCGGCGACAATCCCCGGGTGGTGCAGGCCCGACAGCGGGAACGCTCCAACGCCTACATCGAGCCGGCGCTCCTGTAGACCGGTCTAGCGGTCTCGCGGTCTCGCCGCGTCGCGCAGGCAAGCCCCGACGCCGTCGCGGCCCCACCCTGGCCACCTTGCACGCGTCCTTTGCTCTGCTTCACTCCAGGCAACACCTGGTGGCCGCGAGTGTTGCGCCCGTTGAAGCAGAGCAAAGGACGCAACCGACCCCCTGCCGTCGCGGCCGGGAACGCCTCGCCCGTGCGCGTCGCGGCCGGGGGCGGCTGACTCGTGCGCATCGCGTTCGGGGGCGGCTGGCGCGTGCGAGTCGCGTCGGGGGGCGGCTGGCCTGTGGCGTCGTATCCGGAAGAGGCGAGCGGCGTCGCTGTCCGGAGTCGACCGGTCAGGCGGGCTGTGCCAGCCAGGCCGCGAGCGTGAGCGGATCGGCGTCGGGAAGGGTCTGGCTGAGCGCCTGCACCAGCTCGGGCCGGTGGGTCAGCACCCCGGCCGCAGCCGGTTGCCCGGTGTGGTGGGCGGTCAGGGCGAGGCCCACCCAGGCGTCGACGTCAGCGGGGTCGGCTGCGAGACGTCGGCGGTAACCGGCCAGCGCGTCCTCGGAGTTGCCCGCCGCGTACGCCTGGTCACTCGGGCTCGACCCGGACGGCCCGCCGCCACCCATGAGCCGGTGCCGTACGGCGGCCTCGGGACCGCTGTCCAGCGTGAGCGCGGGACGGGCCACGGCCGGGAGGACCGTCGACGCCGAGTGCCCGACCTCCGGTGGCACGCCGTGTCGCCACGCGTGCGCCAGGCGGGCCACCTCGTGCGGGTCGGGCAGCAGGTTGGTCAGGCCCCAGCGCACCGCGCCGGCATCGGCGACGTCCCGCACGGCGGCCTCGACCGGGCCGTCGACCGGGTCGCGCCAGCCGCGCAGCGTGCGCTCCATGTCTGCCACGAACGAACGACCGGTCTCGGTCAGCTCGGCGGCGTCGGCGAGCTGCCGGGCCGCGCGGATCGTCTGCTCCCGCCAGTACGCGTACTCGAACACGGCCGCGGTGCCCTCGTGCCGTCGGCGACGCCACACCTCGGCCACACCCAGGTGGGCGTACGCGCCCTGAAGCAGCGCGCCGACCGGGCGTGGGTCCAGCCGCCACGGCGCCCGGTAGCGCGCCGGCCCGCCCGTCCGGTAGAGCGGCACCAGGTCGAGCAGCGCGCCGAGTTTGGTGTGCTGCACCTCGTGTACGAGCAGCAGCGCGAGGGTCTGTGCGTCGGCCGGCACGGAGAGCGCGATGGCCCCCAGCGCGTCCCTGCTGGTGGCGCTCACCGGGTTGCCCGAGGGCGGCGGCCGCAGCGGCACGAGTGAGCGCAGCAGACCGGCCAGCGTGTCGGCGTGCGCCGGAAGGTGTTCGCGCAGCCACTGGCCTGCCCCGGTGGCGAGACGGTCCAGCTGGGCGGCCCCCGCGTCGTCCAGGCGGGGCGCGGACGGACGGTGGTAGCAGTTGCGCCACGGGTCCTGGTCGTCGACCAGCACGCCGGCCGCGTCGAACGGCACGGTCCTGCGCGCCGGCTGCCAGTCGATCCCGCCGTCGCCCGCGTCCAGCAGCCGACCGTCGCGCGCGTCGACCCGTACCCCGTCGTCCTCGCCGCCGTCGATCCGCAGCGTGCCGGCCTCGCCGCGCAGCCGCACCGCGTCGTCGGCGCGCAGTCCCGTCGCCGCGCCGACGGCGGGCAGCGCGAGCACACCGTCGGCCGGGCGGGGCAGCGTCAGCGTGAACGTCAGGCCGGCGCGGCCCGCCGCGGCTGCCGCGAGCGTCGCCAGGTAGGTGGGGCCGGCCGCGCCGTCGAGCGCGGCGCGGGTCCAGCCGGTCACCGGCGGATGGGCCAGCGCTTCGGCCACGGTCGCCGGTTCGGCGTGTTCGGCGCGGGTGAGCAGTTCCAGACTCTGCCGGGCGAGCGGCTCGGCGCGGCAGGCGCGGGCGGCGGCGACGGTCAGCAGTCGGCGGCGGCCGAGCTGTCCGCCCCGCAACACGGCGATGGTGTCGGCGTCGCCGTGGCCGGCGGCCAGTCCGGCGAGCTGCGTCGCCGTCAGAGGGGCCGTCACGGGTGCGCCGCCGGTACGCTCCGACGGCGCAGCGCCTCCAGGTCGGCGGTCACCGTCTCCTGGACGTGCCGGATCAGCCGGAACAGGTCGGCACAGTAGACCGACGGGTGGGCGAACCCGGCGCCGTCGCGGAAGCGGTGCGCGTACAGGCCGCCGCCGCAGACGTCGACGACCGGGCAGGCACGGCAGGCCGGGGCCAGTGCCGCGATCCCGGTGGGACGTCCGGCCAGCGACGGGTGCCGCAGCGCGTCGTCGAAGCTGTGTCGAAAGACGTCGTACCCGGTCCGCATCGCCGACGCCGTGGTGGTCTTGAGCGTGTCGGTCCCCTCGATGGTGCCGTCGGTCTCGATCGTCATGACATCGGGCTCGGCGACGCCCAGGGCCTGTGTGCCGCTGCGCCCGCCCAGCAGCAGCGCGATCATCGACTCGAACAGCCGGATGCCGGTCCGTCGGGGCGTTTCGGCGTACCAGCGGTCGAAGACGGCGATCAGCCAGTCCGCGTACGGGGTGGCTCGGTCGTCGGGGTGACGCCCGGGCGGGGGAGCGCTCCAGTTTCCGTGCGGCAGCAGAAGGTCCAGCCGGGGCGGGTCGAACTCCCGCAGGCCCTCGTAGACGGCGATCGGGTCGTTGGTCAGGTCGACGGTGCAGAGCAGGCCGGCGTAGCGGGCGCGGTGTTCGGGCCGCGCCAGCAGGCGCAGGGCGGAGGCCACCTCGGCGAAGCTGCCGCGCCCGTCGGCGTGGCGTCGGTGGCGGTCGTTGGCCGTGCGGTCGCCGTCCAGGCTCACGCCGACGTCGATGCCGTGCGTGTGACACAGGTCGAGCGCCGCCTCGTCGAGCAGCAGCCCGTTGGTCTGCATCGCCACGTCGAGTGCGGCGCCGGCGGGTAGCGCGGCGCGCAGCGTCCGTACCGTCCGGTCCAGCACGGCGAGGCCGGCGAGCAGCGGCTCACCGCCGTGCAGCACCACCCGGACACGGTCGGTGCCGTGCCGGGCCATGTGGGCGGCGAGCCGGTCGGCGACCCGGCGCACGGTGCCGGGGGCCATGATCCGGGGCCGGGCCCGCCAGTCCTGGTCCGCGTGCCGGTAGACGTAGCAGTAGTCGCAGGCCAGGTTGCACCGCGAGTGGACCTTCAGCACCACCTGGCGGACCCGGGGCGCGGCCACGGCAGGGCGGTGTCGGGTGGCCGACGGCGGTGCGTCGGCCGGCACGGTCAGAAGCTCGACTCGAACGCCGACACGTCGCCGGGCCGCCCCGGCTCGCCCTCGGCGGCCAGCGTGCCCAGCACGTGGGCCAGGACGCCGTCACCCGCCCCGGCCAACAGGTCCGCCAGGGGTACGTCGCCGAGCTGCACCAGAGCGGTGCCGACAGTGCGGGGGATGGGCGGCTGGTCGTGGTCAGCCACCGTGGACCGTCCTTCGGTCGAAGACCGGCACCTGAGTCACCGCTGCGCTCACTCCGCCTTTCTACACCATCGCAGCCGACCCGCGAGGGCGCGACACCGTACCCCGTACGCGCTGGCCACCGTGCCGTTACCTGGCGTACGACCAGGACCGCCCGGCGGCCCGGCGTCGACGGGCCGATACGTGTCCGGTCGACCTGTCGATGTGGGCGGCCGCCGTTCGTATGGAGGATGAGGGGTCGGCATCGTGCCGACCACCGCCGCGAGGAGGAACGATGGCGCTCTACCTGCTGAGCATGCACCAGCCCGGGGTGGGTCACCGGAGCCGGAGTTCCTGGCCCGGGTGATGCGCGAGGTCGGCGAGCTGCATGCCGTACTCACCGTGCTGTACCTGATCTTCAATGCGGGGTACACGGCCAGCGCCGGCCCGCACCTGGCCCGCGCCGAACTGTGCGTCGAGGCGATCCGGCTTGCCCGGCTGCTCGTCGACCTGATGCCGGACGAGCCGGAGGCGCTGGGCCTTCTCGCGCTGATGCTGCTCACCGAATCCCGCCGAGGTGCCCGCACCACCGCCGACGGTGACCTGGTGCCGCTGCCGGAGCAGGACCGGGGTCGGTGGGACGCCACCCTGATCGCCGAGGGGCAGATGCTGGTGCGCCGCCGACACCGACTGGGGGCAGATCCTCGCGTTGTACGACCAGCTCACGGTCGTCGCCCCCGGTCCGGTGGTGGCGTTGAACCGGGCCGTCGCGCTCGCCGAGGTCGCCGGCGCGGCCGTGGCGCTGGCCGAGGTGGACCGGCTCGACCTGCCCGGCTACCACGTACGGCACGCGGTCCGCGCCGACCTGCTGGTCCGGCTCGGCCGCGACGCCGAGGCGTACCGGATGGCCGTCGCGTTGACGGACAACGCGGCCGAACGGGCCTTCCTCACCGCGCGTGCGGTCGCGCTGGCGACGGGTTGAGCGCGCGTTTGCCGGTTGCTCCGGCGGGGAAACCGAGCCGCCCGTCGGCCGAGTGCCCGCCCGTGGCCACGACAGTGGACGGAGGCGGCCATGGCGTACCGTCCGATGACGGTCGACACCCGGCCTGACCTCGGCATCCTCACTCTCGGCGTCGAGGAGGAGTCCCTGCTGCTCGACCCGGACAGCGGCCGGAACCTGCCGGTGGCCGACGAGGTGCGGGCCGCGCTGCGCGGCCGAGCCCGCGACCAGAGCCGTCAGGAGTTCCGACACAGCATGGTGGAGATGGTCACCCCGGTCTGCGCGGACCTCGGCGAACTGCGTACCCAGTTGGTGGCGCTGCGGCGCTCGGCGGTCGAGACCGCCGCCGCGGCCGGGGCCCGGCTCGTGGCGGTCGGCGCGACGCCGGTGGCCGAGCCGCACCGGACGGTGCCCGACGAGCCGCGCTACCACGCCATGTCGCGCCGGTACGGCCCGGTGGCGCACGACCCGGCGGTCTGCGGCTGTCACGTGCACGTCGGGGTTCCGGACCGGGAACTGGCCGTGCAGGTCCGCAACCACCTGCGGGTGTGGCTGCCGGTGGTGCAGGCCATCACCAGCAACTCGCCGCTGCACGACGGGTACGACACCGGTCACGCGAGCTGGCGGTCGATGCAGTGGGCATGGCGGGCGGCCCACGACGGCCTCGACGGCGCGTTGGTCGACCTGCGGGCCGTCATCGACGACCTCGCCGCCCAGACCGCCGCCGGCTGAACGGTCCGTCCCGGTCGACGCGCGCCGACCGGACCCGCCTCGCTGGCTCAGCGGATGCCGTGGGTCTGCAGCCACAGCTCCAGCAGACCCAACTGCCACAGCTTGTTGCCGCCGGCCGCCGCCTCGGCCCGGTCCGGCTCGGCGAGCAGGTGCGCCACGTACTCGGGGCGGAACAGACCGCGCTCGCGCGCCGCCGGGGCCTGCAACGACTCGGCGACCAGCTCGCGTACCGGCCCGTCCACGTTGCGCAGCGCCGGCACCGGGAAGTAGCCCTTCGGCCGGTCGACCACCTCGGCCGGCAGCACCTCCCGGGCTACCTCCTTGAGGACGCCCTTGCCGCCCCGGGCCACCTTGTGCTCCGGGGGGCCGCCGCGCAGCACGGTCCTGGGCGCCGGCACGATCGAGTGCCAGGACAGGTGGTGGTGCAGCGCCACCGGATCGATGTCGGTGTCGACGTCGCCCGCGCGCAGTAGCGCGGGCAGGGTGGAAGCGAACCGGAGGCGTCCGGGAGTCTCGGCGAGGTAGAGCGGTTTGATGCCGGGCCGGTGCTGGCTCGGGGCGGACATGGCCCCTCCTGTCAGGTCACCCCGACTGGTGGTGGCGGGGCCCGCGGTGGAAACGCGGCCGCTGGCTACCCGGGCGGGGGGACGGCAAACGCGCAGGCGCTTTCGCGTCCGGTGTGCCCACGCGTCCGATTCAGGCGCGCAGGGTGAGCAGGATGCGGGTCAGCTCGGCCCGGTCGGCGTCGGGGAGGTGGCCGAAGAAACGGTCCGCCTCGGCGCGACGGGCGGCTCGGATGGCGGCGCTGACCCGGGTGCCCTCGGCGGTCAACGCGACCAGGGTCGCCCGGCGGTCGGCCGGGTCGGGCCGCCGCTCGACGAGCCCCCGGGCCTGGAGGTCGTCGACGACCTCGGTGGCCGAGCGGGGCGCGATGCGCAGGTGCTCGGCGAGGGTGCCGGGGCGTACCTCGCCGTGGCGGCCGAGCACGCCGAGCGCCCGGGACTGGCTGGGGGTGACGTCCCACGGGGCCAGCGACTCCCGGGTCTGCTGGCGCAGACGGGATGCGACCGCCCAGAACGTCTCGGCCAGGTTCTCCTCGCCGGTGTCGGTCGTGTCCTCGGTCACCGGAATACGGTAGCAGCCAATGCTGTTGTTCCCTCATGTTGAGGTAACCTCAGCATATTCATCCGGAAGGATCTCACTCTTGGAACCCACCCCGATGGGCCGCGACCGCGGCCACCGCACGATCAGCGCCGAGGAGAAGGAGCAGGCCCACCAGGTGTCCCTGCGCCGCATCGGCCGCCTGTTCACCCCCCACCGCTCCGCGCTGGCCATCGTCACCGCGATCATCGTGCTCTCCTCGATCGTCGCGATGGCCAGCCCGTTCCTGCTGCGTACCGTGATCGACCGGGCCCTCCCGCAGGGCGACGTGACCCTGCTGGTCTGGCTGGTCCTCGGCATGGTCGCCGTCGCCGCCGTCACCGCCGCGCTCGGCGTCGTGCAGACCTGGATCTCCGCCCAGGTCGGGCAGCGGGTCATGCACCGGCTGCGCACCGACGTGTTCGGCCACCTCCAACGGCAGTCGCTCGGCTTCTTCACCCGCACCCGCACCGGCGAGGTGCAGTCGCGCATCACCAACGACATCGGCGGCATGCAGTCGGTGGTCACCTCCACCGCCACCGCCGTCGCGGCCAACCTCACCACAGTGGTGGCCACCGCCGTCGCGATGATCGCGCTCTCCTGGCAGCTCTCCCTGGTCTCGCTCGTGGTACTGCCCCCGGCCGTCTGGCTGACCCGCCGGGTCGCCCGCATGCGCCGTGAGATCACCGCCCAGCGCCAGGGCGAACTCGCCGACCTCAACGTCACCGTCGAGGAGGGGCTGTCGGTCAGCGGCGTCCAACTCGCCAAGACCCTGGGCACCGGTCCCGCCCTGATCGACCGGTTCGCCGCCTCCTCGGCTCGCCTCGTCGACCTGGAGCTGCGCAGCGAGCTGGCCGGTCGCTGGCGGATGGCGTCGATGAGCATCATCTTCGCCGCCGTACCGGCCGTCATCTACCTCACCGCCGGCCTGCCCGGCACCGCCGGCACGCCGAGCATCGGCACCCTGGTCGCCTTCACCGCCCTGCAGGGCGGCCTGTTCCGGCCGTTGATGGGCCTGCTCAACGTGGGTGTGTCGCTGACCGCGTCGCTGGCGCTGTTCGCCCGGATCTTCGAATACCTCGACCTCCCCGTCGACGTCGCCGACCCCGCCGAGCCGGTCCGCCTCGACCCCACCCGGGTCCGCGGTCACCTGCGCCTGGACGACGTCACCTTCGGCTACCCGGGCAGCGACACCGCCGCCCTCGCCGGGATCACCCTCGACGTGCCCGCCGGCACCAGCCTCGCCCTGGTCGGCGAGACCGGCTCCGGCAAGAGCACCCTCGCCGGGCTGGTCAGCCGCCTGCACGATCCGACCGCCGGCCGCGTCACCATCGACGGCGTCGACCTGCGCGACCTGCGCCTGGCCGACCTGGCCGCCATCGTCGGCGTGGTCAGCCAGGAGACGTACCTGCTGCACACCACCGTTCGGGAGAACCTGCGCTACGCCCGGCCGGACGCCACCGACGCCGAGATCGAGACCGCCGCCCGCGCCGCGCACATCCACGACCTCATCGCCGCGCTCCCCGACGGGTACGACACGATGGTCGGCTCCCGCGGGCACCGCTTCTCCGGTGGCGAGAAGCAACGGCTCGCCATCGCCCGTACGCTGCTGCGCGACCCGCGCATCCTGGTCCTCGACGAGGCCACCAGCGCGCTGGACACCGAGACCGAACGCGCCGTGCAGCGGGCGTTCGACGTCCTCGCCCAGGGGCGTACGACGATCACGATCGCCCACCGCCTGTCCACGGTTCGCGACGCCGACCAGATCGCGGTGCTCGACCACGGCCGCATCGTCGAAACGGGCAACCACGACAGCCTGCTCACCAGCAACGGCCGCTACGCGACCCTGGCCTCCTGAGCTCGTTGCTTCCTTGATCGTTGGCTGCTGGGCGACATGACACGCCGGGCGGATTGCTGCTGAGCAGCCACCGATCACGATTAGCAGAATGTGGGTGCGACTGGGGGGTTGTCGGGTGCTGCCGGAGGTTTTCGTGGCGGCGCACCTGGTGAACAACAGACCGGACGCCCCGGTCCTGAGCCGCCTCGACCCGGGCGTCGCCGCCCTCGCGGCTCTCGCCTGGGCGCGGGGACGCGCCACACTCAGCCGTTTCAGCGCGCTCGCCGCCTGGGGCCTGCGCCCGCAGAACCCGGGTGGGCCACTGCACCTCACCGCCCCGATCAACGCGGGCCTACGGGCCCGCCCCGGAGTGGTGGTCCATCGGCGTAAGGACCTTGTCGTCGCGCCGCCGCACGTGGTCGTCCGCCGAGGACTGACGGTCACTCGCCTTGAGTAGACCATCGTCGACTCGTGGCCGATCCTGCCGTCCGCCGAACGGAGGGCGCCGGTGCCGTAGTCCGCTGGAGATCTGGGGCCACGAGCACGTCTTCATCGGCCCGACGATGCCGGTGTTCCGCCGGCAGGTGCCGATGCGTCTCGGGCGGCGCACCGTCTACCTCGACATGTTCGCCGAGCGGGAACGGGTCAACATCGAACTCGACGGCTCGACCACCCACGACTATCCCCGGCAGCGGGAGGTCGACCTGCGGCGGGACGCCCTGCTGGCGACCGCCGGGATCCTGGTGGTCCGCTTCGCCCATCGCCGCCTGGTCCACGAGGTCGACGACGTACGCCGGGAGACCCTGGCGATCCTCGCGACCCGCAGGCGTGAGCTCGGACCGTCAGGCGGGTAGCACCGGTAGCCCCGGGTCGTGCATGCGCCGGTGGGTCGGGCAGACCCACAGGAACTCGCCGGTGGAGGTCAGCACCCGGCCCAGCCCACCGAACGCCCGCACGGCGTCCAACTGCATGAGCAGCACCTTGAACGAGCGCAGGGCGGCGCCCTCGGCCACGGACAGGGTGTGCCGGGACTCGGGCGGCGCGGCCAGCGCGTCCTCGGCGAGCGCCGTGGGCAGCGAGTCGATCAGGCTCTTCATCAGGTCGAGTTCCCGCTGCGCGTGTTCCAGGTTCGGTGCGACGTAGCCGACCACCGAGGCCGCCACCGGATACACGAGGCGCAGGGTCTTGAACACCAGGTTCAGGTACGGCGCGGCCGTCAGCAGCCACTCGCGCGGCTGGGTCAGCTCGTAACCGGCCCCGTCCCAGGTGTGCCACTCGCCGGGCTGCTCACACCACAGGGTGATCCGGATCGATCGCTGCCCGAACGAGAGACGACGCCAGCCGACGGACGGGATCGTGGCGACGGTGAACAGTCGCGGGCAGTCGGTCACCTCGGTGCCGACGGCCCGTACCAGCCGACGGAGGTGGTGTGCCGTGTCCGCGGCGAACGACGCGGTCTGCGCAACGTGGTCTCCGATCGCGCCGACCTCCTCGCTGAGGGTGCTGAGTCGCCGTTCCAGCCGGTTCAGCTCGACACCGAAGGGCCGCGGCACCACGAAACCGGTCAGCAGGCCGGCGACGTCGTGGTCCTGCTGGCAGGTCAAACAGGGGAGTACGACCTGCGGCCGGTCCGCCCCGGCCCCCAGGGGCGCCCCGAACAGGCCGACGGGCTGGACCGAGGCGGGACGCGTCGAACGCTCCCGGAACCTGATCAGCCCGTCGAGCGGGAACCGTCCGGTGCAGGCCGCGCCGTCGGGGTCGCGGCTCGGACACGGTACGAACAGCGTGAAGGGCAGGCCCGGCCAGCGCGTCGTGAGCAGGCGCTCCAGGCTGTCCCGCAGCACGTTGAAGAAGAGATCGGGCGACGGCGCGCGGACCTCGATGGCCAACCGGTGGTCAGCCTGCAACTCGACAAGCGCCTCGGACCGGTACGTGTCGATCGGATGGCGGAGGAACACGCCTCGCCGCCAGTGTCGACCCGTCGACGCGTCGTGGTGGCGGACGGTGATCCACGAGATCAGGCCCGGCGGTGCGCTCTCGCCGAGCTCACAGGTCAGCCGCAGCACCCGGATACCGTCCGGTACCGGCTGGCTCGCCTCCCACGGCAGTCGCGGGCGCTCGTACGGGACCAACTGGGCGATCAGGCTCCGGTCCCCGTCGTTCAGCCGGTACGAGACGTCGAACTTCTCCATGAGGCGCAGGAAGAACGGATGGTGGACGGGGTTGTACGACAGGCCGTCGTCGCGCCGACGCCAGATGCGTCGCAGCTCGTGGTGGTCGAGGATCCCGTAGCCGGCCCGGACGCCGTGGTCCTCCAACACGTGGCTGATCGCCTTGGTCAACCACTCGGGATTGAGGATCACGATGTCGCGCAGGCCGTCGTCATCGCCGTAGTAGATGATCTGACCGAGGTCGTGGAGCAGCTCCGCCAGGTGGACGACCTCGTCGTCGCGGACCCGGTGCCGGCGGCAGATCGCGGCGAAGTCCTCGAAGGACATCTGCGGCTGGGCGCCGGCCCGCGCCAGGATTCCGTCCCGGGCGCTGGCCCACCGGCGGCTGAACAACTGGCCCATCTGCGGGAGCTGCGCCGCCTCGTTGCCGATGGCCGTCCGTAACGTCGCGACGCCGCGGTTCGTTTCGCTGTCCACCGCGTACTGCCCGGCGATCATGCCCGGGAAGATCTCCCGCAGGCGCGGGTAGTCCAGCTCGGGCCGTCGCTCGTCCGCGTGGGTCGCCACGATCATCACCCTGGCCGCCGTTCCCACCCGCAGCCGGATGCGGCGCAGCCAGCCTTCCACCTCGCCCTGCTCCTGCCCTTCGCGGGGGTGCCAGACGAGCAGGTAGACGGCACGCCGGCTGAAGAAGAACTGGTGGGTCACGCGGTAGATCTCCTGGCCGCCGAAGTCCCAGGTCCGCAGTGTCAACGACTGGCACTGGAACGGGTGCGGCAGGGTCAGCTCCCGGATCTGGATGCCGTGCGTCGTGGGACGCCCCTGCACGAACTGCTCGTCGTTGAGTGCCCCCACCAGCGAGGTCTTGCCGACGTTCCCCTCACCCACCAGCAGGATCTTGGCCTCGTACTGCGGAACCCCGTCTCCCAGACTCTGCAGGTACATGCCCAGCGCGCCGTCGCCACGGCGCAGGGTCTCGACCAGGGCCTCATCCAGCGGATTGTTGTCGAGTCGGATCGTCAGCTGACCTCGGATCAGCAGCGGCGCGAGACTCGTCGGGAGGGTCCTGAGCCTGTTGCTTCGCAGGTCGAGAAGTCGCAGGTCGGGCAGCGCGCCAAGCTCCTCGGGCAGGGCGGTGAGCTGGTTCCCGCCGAGATCCAGCTCACGGAGCTGCTTCAGCTCGCCGATTTCGGGCGGGAGGGTGGTCAGCATGTTTCCGGCGAGGTCCAGCTTTTCCAGCCGACCGAGCGCGCCGATCTCGGGCGGCAGGCTGTCGATCTCGTTGCCGTACAGCGCCAGCACCTCAAGCTCGGTCTGCTCCAGCAGGTCGGCCGGGATCGACGAGATGCCCGTCCGGCCCAGGTTCGCTACCGTCTTCATCGGCTGTCCGTCCTTCGTGACTGCTGATCGCACACCACTATGGACGCCGAGTGCCACCGCGAGGTCCGTCGATCAGGTCACGTTTCCGATCGAGTGTGGGACGCAAGTGTCCCCTCGTCCCATCGTCGGCACATGACACGCCTGTGCCGACGATTCCAGGCAGGGGGTGGCAGGGCCCGCCCCGGTACGGCAGCCTCGGCAGCGTGGGCACATTGTTGGGTCTTGTGATGTGTTTGTGGGTGGTTGGGCGCGTCGTTTATGGCGCACGCCGTTGTCCTGCCTAGGTTCTGGCTTGTTGAAGGTCAGAACTTTTGGGGGCGGGAGAACGGCGTGCGTTCTGCCAGGGTATGGGCTGGGCTGCTCGGGGTCGAGCAGGCGGTGGTCGAGGGTGTGGAGTTCGATCCGGTCGAGTCGGTGGTGGTGGCTCGGGTGCGGGTGCGCAAGGGCGCGTCGCGGCGGTGGTGGCCGCCGCGAACTGGCGCGACGCTATCTGGCAGGTGGAGCGGCTCGCCCGAGGGATCGTCGGAGCGCCGACGGACGTTTCGGAGCAACTGGCACGGGTCAACGAGGCCCGGGACGGCTACTACCGGGCGGCCCGAAAGAGCCTTGGTGTCCGGGGTGGCTCGGTGGAGCAGTCCGCGGCGCTGCGTCAGGCGCTCGCCGGCCGGACGACGGTGGCAGCCGACAGCACCCTGCCCGCCGACGACGGTTGAGGAACCGTGGAGCGGATCCTCCCGGTGTCTGTCGGAGGTCGGAGACCGGAGAGCTGGACGAAGATCTCGCGCTTGGCGATCGCATCGCCTCGGCGATCGAGGACGTAGCCCGTCAACCAGACCCAGCCCTCGTACGTCGGCTGGTCCGACACGGAGACGATGCGAAAGGTGAGGGCGCGCTCCCCGGCGAACTGCACCGAGGCTCGGCCGTCGATGACGAGCAGGTCGCCGGGGGAGGGGCGCGTGATCACCAGTGGCCGGCGTTGTGTTGCTCGTGCGGTGGCCGGCACTCTCGCGCGTGCATGGTCTGCCAGTCGCGCAGCGCCCGTCCGAGTCGGTCGTTTTCCCGGCTGAGCAGCCGTACCGTCTCGTTGAGCATGGTCAGTTCGTCGGCGACCCGGGCCTGGAACTCGCGTACCTCATCGAGGTCGACGCCGCGCCGACGCGCGGCGAACTCGCGGGTCCGCACCTCGTAGGGCGTCAACCGGGCCGGATAGCCGGCGGGGTGGGGCTGACTTCCTCGATACACCTGAGCCACGACGATCCTCTCTGCGGGCAGACGGGATTGCGAAGGGTCCGTTCGGTGGGGTCGGGACGGGCACACGCACCCGCCCCGACCGAGGGGATGAGCCGAACTCGTTGCCACGCGAGGACCGGCTCCGATCCAACATATCTAGACATGCTAGGTAAGTCAACGCTGCTTGTTAGGCGCGTCGCGGTGTGATCAAATCGGATTGCCACGCGAGGAGTGCCATGCGAGAAGTGCCGGATTACTGGCGCATCGCCGACGATGTGATCGCCGACGTCAGGTCGAGGAAGCTCAAGCCGGGGGACAAGCTGCCCTCGATCACTGAACTGCGTGCTCGTTACGACGTCAGTCATGGGACCGTGCAGATGGCCTACGCCCGTCTGGAAGCGTTGCGGGTCATTCGGCGGCACCAGGGCAAGGGCATCTTCGTTACCGATCCGAAGACCTGGATGCGCGAGCCGTAGGTGGCGTGGGACATCTCGGAACACGCCGCCTACGCGGACGGTCTCGAAAAGCCCTCCCTCGATGGATTCACCCTCCATCGAGAGGTAGCAGGAGGCTCGGCAGCGTCCACCGAGCGAGCCGCGGTCCGTACGGCGGCGCGGCCTTCGGTGAGCTGTCCCGGCGACACCACCGCATAGCACGTGCAGGCGCGATGTGGCGCGCTGTCCACAGGGGCACACGCTGTCCACAGCGGCAGCCGAGCAGGCGGTATGCGGTGGGACGCTGCGGCAGGGTCGGCCCATGGATCCACGACTGCATGCCCTGGTGGTCCGGGGCGGTGGGCTCTGCACCTGGCGGGACGCCGTGCGGGCGGCACCCGAGTGGACGATCCAGGCTGCCTGCCGGGCTGGTCGGCTGGTCCGGGCGCTGCCCGGGGTTTATCTGGACGCGGCCCTCATCCGGAGCGCGGGCGCGGACGTGCCGGTCCTGGCCCGGCTCGAGCCCGAGTTGGCACGTCGGGCAGCCCTCGCGTACGCCGACGGGCGGGGCGCACTCAGTCGACTCGCCGCGCTCGACGTGTGGGGTCTGCGCCGCCAGCCCCCCGGCGAACCGGTGTACGTCGACCTGCCCACCGGCTCGGGTCTGCGTGACCGGCCGGCGTTGGTTGTCCGCCATCGCGCCGATTTCGCGGCGGAGCCGCCCCAGGTGGTGGTGCGCGGCGGCCTACCGGTGACACGGCTCGACCGCACCTTGGTGGACTGTTGGCCGCTGCTGCCGCCGGTCGACCGTCCGGGACCCGTCATCCGCGCGGTCAACGATCGGCTCACCACCCCATGGCGGCTCGTCGCGACCCTCGCCGAGGTACCGCGGGTGACCGACCGTGCGGCGTTACGCGGTCTGGTCGACCGGCTCGTCGCCGGTTGCCGCAGCCCCTTGGAAATCTGGGGCTACGACCATGTCTTCACAGGTCCGGGCATGCCGGCGTTCACCCGGCAGACGCCGGTACGGATCGGTGACCGAACGATCTACCTCGACATGTTCGCCGAGGCCGAGCGGGTCAACGTCGAGCTCGACGGCGCCAGCACCCACGGCGATCCGGCCGAGCGGGAGATCGACCTTCGCCGTGACGCCCTGCTGGACACCAGAGGGATCCTTGTCGTGCGCTTCAGCCACCGGCGGCTACTGGCGAATCCCGGGGAGGTCCGCCAGCAGACCTTGGCGATCCTCGCCAGCCGTCGCGTCTCCTCATGATCAGTTGATGGTGACCAGTTCACCGCGACCCCTGACAACTGGTCACCATCGACTGATCGTGGGCGGTCCTAGGTGGTCGTGGCGAACGCCAGGATGCCGCAGCCGGCGACCAGCACCAGCAGGGTCAGCAGGATGAGGCTCACGATCGCGCCGGAGCGTTGGATGACCGGCTTGCCGGGGTCGAGGGGCGCGGGCAGGTGCGCCGCGACACCCGGCGTCGGCTGGGGCGGGACGAGCCGCAGGATGCGACGTGGCCATCGTCGACATTGTTAACTCCGAGGGGGCGAGGGATCAGTTGGCCGGCGCGGGGTAGCGGTCCCCGCCGTACTGGCGCAGCGCCGCCACGACCTCGTCGCGCGACTGCCGGGTGTTCCGCAGGTCGGCGAGGTGGTAGCCGCGAAGACCGGTCAGCCCGACGTCCGGTGCCATCGCCCGCTGCGTCTGGTCGGCCACCCAGACGGTCAGAATGCTCGGCTTCTCCAGCTTGCCGGCGTTGGGCTTCTTCTCGATCGCGACCCGGGTCACCTCCGACCAGGAGAACCCGATCGTGGCCGCGCCTCTGGTCCGGGTGATGCCCTGCTCGCCGATCTTGACGGCGAAGGCCTCGCGGCTCTCCCGCACCGCGCCGATGCCGCCGATCAGGGCCAGGACCGCCCCGTGCCTCCCGAGCGGAAGGACGCAAGGATGCTAGCCAGTCGTGATCAAGATTTGGGTGCGCGGTGGTGCAGAAGTTCGCCGATCCAGCGTGCGGCGTCCCGCTGGGCGGCGAGCAGGTGCTCGCGGGCGTCCGCCATCTCCTGGTCCGCGTCCGCGTCGAGGTGGTCGCCGAGGATCGTCGCCCACCGCCGGCTCAGATCCTCGGCGTACGTCGCCCTGCGTAACTGCTCGTCGAACTGGTACTCCATCCGCACCATCGCGTCGACGTGCGGCCGGAGCGCCGGCATGATCCGCTCGTCGAGGCGTACGGCCGCGTCGGGTCGGCAGGTCACGAGGACGTCCCCGCGCCGGTAGGACCACTCCGGGTCCTCGGTGCGCGCCCACCACCGCATGTCGGTCGCTCGGGGTTCACCGGGCATTGTGGAGCAGTTGGGCTCGTGGGGGCTGTCGCCGACGGCCGGCGACGGCCAGACTGAGCGCGACCCGAGACTGACGCGGGTCGATGGATCGGATGGTCTGGAGGCAGCCTGTGTCCACCCACATGTCCCCGTTGGCCACGCTCGGCGCGATCCGCCGGCGTACCACCACCCTCGCCCTGCTCCTCACCATGGTCGCCGCCGCGCTCGTCGGGCCGTCCGTGGTGACCCCACGGCTGACCGACTCCGCCTCGGCGGCGGTCTACAGCTCCTGCACCGTCAGCCGCTGCGCGGACGCCCGCACCGCACGCTCCGGCTGGTCCGCCAAGGGTTTCCCGACCAGCCGCGGCTGGTACTCGTGGAGCGGCGGGCTGTCCAACTTCGCCGGTGGCCGGTTCTACAACTACGAGGGTCAACTGCCCACGAACGCCACCTACTACGAGTACGACGTGTATCCGCGTACCCAGGGCGCCGCCCGCGACGCGTACCGGATCGTGGTGAACCGCAGCACCGGAGTCACCTGGTTCTCGCCCAACCACTACACCGACTTCTACCGGCTCTGACCGACCCGGCGGCCAGCCGGTCCAGGAGGTACGTCGATGACCGACGACAGGCTCGGCACGGTGACGCTGGCCGGGACGGGGGTACGCACCCGGCCCGCGCTCTTCGCCGCGTTGACCGAGGCGCTGGCACTGCCGGCGTACCTGGGCGGCACCTGGGACAGTCTCGCCGACGTGCTCCGGGACCGGCTGGACGCCGGCCCACTCACCCTGCTGGTCACCGACGCCGCTCAGCTCCTCGCCGACGAGCCGTCCGACCAGTACGACCTGCTGATGGCCGTGATCGACGACCTCGCCAGCACCGCCCCACATCCCCTGCGCGTGGTCCTGAGCGGGGGCGCGGGTTTCGGGTGAGCGGTATTCCACAGAGGTATGAATATGACTCTGAGGTATATCGCTCCTGGGTGACACCGCCGCCCCGGAACGGGGCGACCGACCGGGCCGCGTGGATGCTCAGTTCCCGACAGTCCGAGCGACGTCCGCGCGCGGTGACGGTGGTGGTGACGTTCGGGTGACGGCCCTTCCGCGATCCTCGTGCCCAGCCGGGCGGCGTGCCCGACGTGGGCGGCGGGGAGGCCGAAGCGGTGGACTTCGTCGACGGTGTGCTGGTGCGGCTGGCCGACCCCGGCACCCGCGCCGCGCTCTTCGACGACGCCTCGCTGGCCCACCTGGTCGACGCCGCGTACGACACCGAGGCGATGCCCGTCGCGCCCCCGTACGCGGCGGCCTTCGACGAGCTGACCCTCGGCTTCGCCGCCGCTCCGGTGACCCTCGCCGAGGGGGAGTGGCTGGGCCCCGGCGGCACCACCCGCACCGAGCTGCGCGTACGCCTGCACGGCCTCGGCGGATCGGCGCTGCGCATCGACGCGCTCTGGCGCGGGAGTCTCGTGGTCCGCACGAGCGCGGCGCGGGACCGGGTCGAGGACCTCGACGTGTCGGTGCCGGCATTCGACGTCGACCCACAGATCATCGCCGACCTGGGCGCGTTGCCGACCGACCCGGCGCTGCTGGAGGCCGAGCGTCGTACCCGACTGGTGGCCCGGCTGCGGGCGGGCCTGCACCAGCCGGCGGCCTTCACCGACGCGCACCTGGACCGACTGCTCGCCGGTGTGGGCGCCGCGAACGCGGGTGACCTGGTGGCCCGGATGCGCGGGCAGGCCGCCGGCGCGACGGTGAAACTGCGGTTCGCCGCGCCGCCGGCCGCGCCACCCACGCCCCGCCCGCTGCCGTTCGCCGCCGCCGTCCTGATCCGCGACAAGGGCTTCTCCCTCGCCGACCTGCTCGTCGAGACGCGGCTGGTCCGCGCCCGGGCCGAGGAGCTGGGGCTGGATGTGCCCGCACCCGAGGACGTCCGGCGGCGACACCGGGTGGTCGCCGTGTGGGTGGTCCCCGTCGAGACGTTCGACGACGACGGGTGGCCCGGCGGCGACACCGGAACCGCCGCCCAGAAGCGGGCCGCCCGGTTCACCCGGGCCGGCCAGTGGCTCGCCCGCAGCGGCATCGGGCTCGCCGCCGTGCCGACCTGAGAACTCAGACCAGCAGCAACTTCGTCCGGGAGGACCCGTGGCACCGACAGCAGCATTCCCGTTCATCGAGGTCCGGATCGTGCCGCCACCGGCGCCGCTCGCCCAGCGCTCGCCGGGCGTCATCGCCGTCGTGGGCAAGGCACCGTCCACGGCCGACGGGGGCTCCGCACCGGCGAACACGCCGGTCCGGATCGAGACCCTGGACGACGCGGTCACCAACTTCGCCCGCCGACAGACCGGCAACGTCGTCCGCAACGCCCTCTACAACTCGCTCGAACTGGCGTTCCTGCAGGACCCGCGCCCGGCCAAGGTGTACGGGGTCAAGGTCGCCGGTGACGACTACGCCGCCGCGCTCGGCGGTCTCGAGGCAGCCGACGACGTGACGATGGTGTCGCTGGCCAACGAGTCGACAGTCGGCAACCCCGCCGGAGCGAACCCGCCGACCGGGCTGCACGCGCTCAAGGCGCACGTGGAGACGATGTCCGCGGCCGGTCAGCGGCGGATCGGCTTCGCCATGGTCAACCCGGCCACCGAGAAGAGCCCCACCTACGTCGCCGACGTCACCGCCGCGGCGAACCCGCTCAAGAGCAGCACCAGCCGGATGCTGATGATCGCCGCCCGGGGCGCGGACGGCGACGCGGCGACCGCCGCGATGGCGGCCGTGGCCGGCCTGCCGGTGCACCACAGCATCGTGCTGAAGAAGATCCGCGGGGTGGCCATCCCGGTGGCCAAGCAGTACAGCCCGGCCGAGATCACGAGCCTCTCCGAGGCGAACCTCACGCCGATCATCGACCCGACGCTGATCACCGGCGAGAGCCTGCACTTCGCCGACGGACGGCTGTTCACCTCCGACGCGAGCCTGCTGCACGTCGACCTGGTCCGCACCCTCGACCAGATCGAATTCATGCTCCGCGCCGGGCTCATCGGCCTGGTCGGCGACGCCCGCATCACCAAGCCGGGCATGACCCTGCTCAAGACCCAGGTGGACGGCATCCTCGGCCCACTCAAGCGGCAGGCCGTGATCGACGACTACCGCATCGAGATCCCGGTGCTCGACATCCTCACCATCCCCGAGGTCGCCCGTACCGCCACCGACACGTCGATCGTCACCGCAGCCCGGGCCGACCGCACCGTCGACCTCGTCGTCACCGTCACGTACGGCCCGGCCGTGAGCCGCCTGCTGGTCACGCTCGTGGCCAAGTTCTGACCGGAGGAACCAGACCATGGAGTGGAAGACCCGCCTCGCGGTGCAGTACACCAAGGGCACCGAGACGGTGTTGATCAGCCCGATCGACTCGTTCAGCCCGTCCTTCTCGCTCAACGTCGAGGCGCTGCACTCGTGCGAGGTGACCCACCTGGGGGTCATCCACGCGCCGGTGTCGATGAACTTCACGATGACCGTCAAGGCGATCGGGGACGTCGCCGGCCGGCTCACCAAGCTGGCCCTCGACGGCGAGCTGTTCGACATCGCGCTGCTGGAGCACACCGGCGACGACTGGGCGTTCTCGTCCTTCGTGTTGCAGGACTGCCTGATCACCAGCGCGACACCGACCACCGCCACCATCTCCGGCGCGCCCGCGGCGACCTTCAGCGGCTTCAGCCTGGCCGCCTCGGTCGACCCGAAGACCGGCGACCCGTCGGTCCTGCCGTAACCCCACCAGGATCAACCGGAGGTAGCAGATGGCGACGGGAGCTGGCCGCGCCGCCCGGGTCACCCGTACCGGGCTGGCCCTGGTGCACGCGGGTGAGCTGGTGTTGCCGGCGGCCGGCAGCGAGGCGGAGGCCGAGCAGGTGGCCGAGGACGATCGCGCCGTCATCGCGTACCACTTTCCGGTGGAGATCGAGGTGGTCGCGGCCGGCGGCGCGTTCGACGCCGACGCGCTCGCGGACCTCGCGCTGGCCCGCCTCGCCGAGCACCTGGACGGGCGGTTCTGACGGTGGCCATCTCGGTGCACGTGCCGGTGCGGATCCGGCTGGACGCGCGGTCGGTGACCGAGCGGCCGGAGGCCGTGACCGACGCGCTCGCCGCGGCCCTGGCCCGCGCCCTGGAACGCTCCCGCCAGGAGGTGGTCGCGCCACGCGGCGGCTACCTGGAGGTACGCACCGAAGCGCCGGAGATCCGGTGGACGGGCGCGGCCCGGGAACGGGTGTCGCCGGACGAGCGGCGGGCCTTCGAGGCGCGGCTGCGGCGACGGGTCACCGAGGTGGTCGACGCCGCGCGCCTCGACCCGGGACTGCCGCCCGGGGTGCCCCTGCCGCTGAGCGAACCGGCCGCCGAGCTGTTCGACCCGCAGCGGATGCGGCACCTGCTCGCCGTGTACCGGGTACCGTCCTACGACGACGGTGGCGACGCCGCCGAGGTGCCGGTGGACGGTCCCGAGCCACCGCGGGTGACCTACCAGTGGCTGCTGCGCCCGGCCGCCTACCTGGCCGGTCACTTCGCCGAACTGGCCCGCGAGGCGGTACGTCAGCACGGTGGCCTGCCGTCGGGCACCCCGCAGGGGGTGATCGCCCGGGTCGTCGGCGTGGACGGGCGTCCGGTCTGGGTGATCATGGTGACCACCACTCCACTGTCGGTCCTGACCTTCGAGCAGTTCGGCGAGACGGTGTTCCGGGCCAGCCCGCAACCCCACTTCGAGGTCGAGGCGCGGGTGCCCAGCCCGCAGCCCGGCACGGTGCAGCGGCGGCCGGTCGCGGACCGCAGCGCCCTGGTCGCCATGGTGGATGAGGAGTTGAGCGCCGACATTCGGCGGCGGCTACGGATCGCCTCGCCGCGCGGCGGGACCACGAGCGTCGAGGAGTACCAGGCGCAGATCGAGCGGGCCGTCGACGCCGAGGTGAGGCGGCGGGTCGACGCGATCCTCGCCTCGGTCGGCGGGGCTACGCCGACCAGCCTGGTGGTGGTCGACATCGGCGGCGTCTCCCTGCTGCTGGTCGGCACCGAGGAGACCGACGCCACGCTGCACTGGACCGGCACGGCCAACCTGCTGCCGATCAGCGTCGAGCAGCACCCGGTCGCCCCGCCGGACCCGAACGCGCCACCCGGCGGAGGTGTCGGCACGGGCACCGGCCCGGGTGGCGGGGCTGGCGGTACCGGTGACGGCGGCGGGGGCACCCGTCGGGGTGGGTTCGTCTTCGACCCGAGCAGCCCCAGCGCGCCGCCCGGCACCGAGGGACGCCCATTTCCCTCCGTCGGGGCGGGGCACTCCACGATGCCCGCCTGCGCGTCGTTCAACGGGGAGCCCGAGCTGGCCGCGCTCGGCCCGGACGGCGACGAGTTGCGCCGGCTGATGGACGACATCGCGTTCCGGCTCCAGATGGGCGAGCCGTGCCGTTACCCCGCCAACTTCTGCCTCCAGGCCGCCGCCGTGCTGCGCGGCCGTGCCGCCGCGATCAGCCTGCTGGTCGGCTCGGCCGAGCGGGAGGCGTTCACCCGTCCCGTCCCCGAGGGCAGCGGACGACTCGGCCCGCTGGACTTCCGGCCCGTCGCCTCGCCCGCCGTGCAGTTCCTGCGCCACCTGGCCGGCGTCGTGCCCCGCCTGGACCACCTCGCCCAGCTCGTCATGCGCCGCTACAGCCAGCCCGAGCACTCCGCGCGGATCCAGGGCGGCTGGATCGACACGTCCGCCTCCTGGAACCTGCACTTCGTGCAGGCGCTCAGCCCAGCCGTCAAGGCTGCGGTGGGAGAGCTGTTCGTCGTCGGCAGCCAGGCCATGCTGGTCCAGCTCCTGCTCAGCTCGCGAACCGGCATCGAGGCGCGGATCGCCAACTTCGACAGGTACGCGCCGATCTTCGAGCGGTTGATCGTCTCCCAGCTCACCGACTACGCCGAGTTGCAGGGGCTGCGCGATCGGCTGCGCCGCCACGAGGCCGCCCGGTGGACGCAGGCGCACACCGATGCCGGCGGCGGCACCGTCGCCACGCTGAGCACGCTGAACCCGTCCACCGCCTGGTACGGGGCCGCCCGCGCCATCGCCAGCGCCTTCCTCGCCACCGAAGCCGCCCTGACCAGCCCCGGCGCGGCCGGCGAGATCGTCGAACGCGATGGCGTCACCCGCGTCCGCGACTCGCACGCGGTGCTCTGGACCCTCGCCGAGATCGAACAGGCGCTGGTCATCCAGCGCGGCGAGGCCGAGGGCGTCGACCCGCTGGTCAAGCAGATCACCGACCTGCCCGAGGTGCTGGCCCGCTTCGCCGGCAACCGGTCGGCGATCCGCGACGAGCTGTGGCGGGTGTTGCAGGACATGCGCCGCCACAACACCGAGATGCTCGGCCGGGCCCGCACCGACGCGCGCTTCGCCTTCCGGTCCAGCCGGATCAGCGAGCACGTCCCGTCGGCGACGATCCCCGGTGGACGTTTCGCGTTGCAGGGCATCCACCTCGTCACCCACCAGCAGCTCGGCGAGTTCTTCGGCGGCAACCTCTACTACGCCACCGGCGTCGACAGCCTGTTCAGCACCGAGCTGGGGCGCGAGGCGCTGAGCGCGTTCGCCGTCATGGTCGGCATCATCGCGCTGTCGCTGCTCTGCCCACCCCTGGGCTTCGTGGTCGGGGTCGCCGTCGCCGCCGTCGACGTGGTCCACGCCCACCAGCGCGAGCGCCTCTACTCCTCGATGCTCGACCCGGAGCTGGTGCTCACCCGCACCGAGGTCGAGGTCGAGCTGTTCGCCGCGTACCTCGGGTTGGCGATGTCGCTCATCCCGGAGGCCGGCACCATCGGCGGCGCGGCCGTGCGCGGCGGCCGGGTCGCCCTGCGCTTCGGCGTCCGCGCGGGGCTGCGTGCCGCCCGGGGGTACGTGGTGCGCCGGGTCACCCGGCAGATCGTCGAAGCCGCGTCCCGTGACCTGCTCCAGGGCTTCCTCACCGAGATCCTGCTCAACGAGGTCCTCGAACGTGTCGTGCAGAAGTTGATGGAGCCCATCCTCGCGTACGTGGAGCGCGAGGCGATGCTCAGCGGCGCGGTCGGCGGTCCGGAGGGCGCCCGGTTCATCCTCATGGTGCTCGACTCGCAGCCCAGCGCCGCGTCCGGCCCGCGCGTGCCGGTGGTACGGCCGTGACCGGGCCCCGCCGGTTCCGCGCCGGCCGCTTCCTCGACGCCGCCGCCGTACACGCCGCCGCCGACGCGAACCCGAGACTGCGTCGATTCATACGCGCGATCACCGAGCACAGCGAGGCCGGCGAGGCGCGCTCCCGACGGCTGCTGGAACACCTCATCCGCCGCATCGTCGACGACGTCGGCGACCTGCACCTGGGCAACGCGCTCAACCGGCTGGAACGCATCGCCGTCCTGCGGGACAACATCGCCGCCATCCTCGACCACGTGCTGGAGGGCGGCACCCTGCCCGAGGGGGTCCGGGTGGCGACCCTCGGCGAGTACTTCGAACAGCTCAGCACCGAGATGCGCGAGCTGAGCCGCCCTCGCGAGGGCATCGTCGGCGACGCGCCGCTGCGGTTGGCCGACGACGCTGGCGCGTACGCCGACTCGCTGTTGCGGGATTTCGACGCCGGCGGCGGCGCGGCCGGCCGGCACGTCGAGCCGGCCGCGATCGTCGGTGACGCGTTCCGGGCCATGCCGGCGGACCAGCAGGCGGCGCTGCGCCGCGCCGCCGAGCTGGAACCGGCCGCGTTGTGGCGTGCGGTGGCCGCCGAGAGCGAGAGCGGCAAGCGGGCCGCCGTCGCGGACCTCCAGACCCGCCTCGGCGGCCGGCTCACCGCCGACGAACTGGCCCGGCTCCGCACCGCCGTCGACGACCTCGGCCGGGCCCGCTCCCGGGGCCTCCAGATGAGTGACGCCCGGCTCGCCGACACCCTCGCCCGCATCGGCGATCCGGACCTGCGGGCGGTGGTGGCCGGTGGCGACGTGTGGCTCACCCAGCAGCTCGCCGTGCACAACCCGGAGGCCCTGGCCACGCTGTGGCGGCGCTTCCGCGAGCGCAACGGACGCGCCGACGACGGCCCCGGCTTCCGCGCCTACCTGCGCCACGACATGGTCACCTACGGCCGGGGTGTCCTCGGCGAGTACAGCGCGGCGTTCTCGCTGAGCAGCATCGAGCTGTTCCTCAAGGGACCGGACGCCAACGTCAAGGTCGCCGGCACCGACCTCGTGGGCATCGGCCACGACGGCTGGGTGTGGCTCGTCGACGACAAGTCGCACCGGGCCGCCAGCGTCAGCGGGGTCAGCGCGCTCACCGACAACCTCATGGTCAACCTGCGTCGCGACGCCGCCGACTTCCGCGACGCCATCGCTCGCCTCCAGCGCGACGATCCCGGCTTCACCCCGGACCCGCGCATCCTCGACGCGATCTCCCGGATGGAGGACGCCGCCGCCGAGATCGACCGGATCAACCGGCGCGGCTCGGCGTCCACCCGGCCCGCCCGGATCAGCGCGGCGCTTCAGGAGCGCCGGTTGCGACTGCGCGTCACCAGCGCCGCAGGCGAGGTCCGCGAGATCACCCAGGCGCTGCGCGACCTCGGCCTGGCCGTCGAACCCATCGGTACGCCGGTGCCGCTGCCACCCACCGGAGGGCGCTGACCATGGCCATCACCAGCAGCTTCATGCGGTACGGCACGGTGCCGTCGGCGATCATCAGCGACGGGGTGCTGCCCATCCCGCTCTGGGCGGTCACCGCCATCTCGCTCGCGCAGACGTACCACCTGCCGCCGATCGGCTCCACCGCGCACAAGGCCATCGTGGCCACCCACGACGACACCATCACGCTCACCGGGGTGCTGGTCGGCGCGGAACGCTACGCCTGGAAGTTCGCCCTGGAGACGATGGCCGAGGCGAGCAAACGCGGCACCGCCCTCGCCGCGTACTCGGGTGGGAAGTTCGGCGGGCTGATCCTGGTCACCTCCATGACGATCCGCACCGACATGCAGGTGCAGTCGCTGACCTTCAACGCCTCGGCCGCCCGCCGCGACGTCCTGGACACCACCATCACCCTCGTCCACGTGCCCCGTCCCAGCCTGCTCGGCAAGCTGCTCGACGTGGCCAGCATCGGAGTCGGCGCGCTCGCCGACGGGTTGGGCAACTGATGCCACCGTTCCCGATCGACCGCTACCTGCTGCCGGAGACACCGATCGAGGTGCCCGAGGGGTTCACCGAGGTGCGGCAGAGCCTCACCGCGGGCCTGCCGCACCGCGTCGAGCTGGGCGGCGGCGTACACGGGGTGCTGATCCTGCCGACCGGCCTGGCCCGGCAGTGGCTCGCCACTGATCCGCTCGCCGTGGTCAGCAGCTCCGCCGACGACCTCGCGCCCCGACCCGCGCCGACGACCATGCCGCGCTCGCCAATGCTGGTCGGCCGTGCGCCACTGCGCCTCGTCGTCCGCCAGGGCACCCGCATCCTCGGCTCGGTGCCGCTGGCCACCGGCCTGCGGCGCGTCTGCCCCGACGCGGGCACACCGGCTCCTCCCGGCGTCACCCCGGTGGCCGTCGAGGTGCTGGTGCTGGCCTGGCTGCTGCACGCCGGGACGGTACGCGGCTCCGGCGACTACGGCTCCCACCTGACCGTGGCCTGGCGGCGGACCGACCGCGCGGTGGACCAGTTCGGACCGCCACCCATCAACGAGTTCGTGTGGCGTCGCCGCCCACCCGCGCAGCGCGTCGAATCCGACCTCGGCCCCGGCAGGCTGCGCTACCGCTACCTGCTCGACAAGAAGATGCGGAGGGTGCTGCGGTGACGCTCACGCCGTTCCAGACCGGCCAGGTACGTCAGGGCGCCGTCGGCAACGACGCCGGCTGGACCATCACCTTCCACCGGGAGACACCGACCGGCATCAGCCCGGACGCCACGCTCACCCTGTCCAGCGCCGACTACTACGCGGCCATCGACGCCGCGCTGGCCGACGGGCTGGGCCCCGGCGCGTACACGGTCACCGTGCAGGGGCTGATCGACGAACACTTCGCCGCGCTGCGCACCGCCGAAGGACAACCGCCGCTGGTGGCGAAGCTGCACCTGTACTGGCGGGACGCCAACACCTCGGTCGGCGCGTTCTTCACCAATCTGGTCGGCGTCAACGCCGGGCCCACCCCCGCCGAGCTGACCCAGGCGCTGGTCGCCGTGCTGCGCGTGACGAAGGTGCGCCGGGTCACCGGCGAGCGGACGTACGACACCGAGCTGACCCTCGTCGAGCAGGCGTACGCCCGGCTCGGCCAGCGCGTCGCCGAACGCTTCGAGGCGGCGACCTTCACCGCCGCGATCCGTGCCATCGGCGAGCGGACCCGGGTCGACGTGACCGGCTGGGGCGCCAACCCGGACGGCACGATGACCCGTGGGGCCACCGAGGCGGCCGGGGACGAGCGGGTCGCCTTCGGGGCCGGGTTGCTCTACCGTGCCGCCCTGGAACGCATCGGTGGCGCGTTGCAGCAGTCCCTCAACGCGTACGGGCGGGGGATGCTGCTGATCCGCGACGGCACCGTGCACGTCGGGAAGCGCCCGATCCCGTACCCGGAGGGGGAGCCGAAGCCGCTCACCCTCGCCACCGGCCTGCTGGCCTGCACCGAGAACGGCACCCAGGACACCGACCCGTACGCCGCCACCGAGGCCGGCGGCACGGCCGCACCACGCCGTCGGGCGTGGACGCTGACCCTCAAGGGCCGCCCCGACCTGAAGCCCGGCGACCTGGTGCGCTTCGACCCGCCCGCCACCGACGAGGCCACCACGCTGGGCAGTGTCGGCGCGGCGCTGCTCGGCTCGTTCGCCGCCCCGTTCGCCCCGTCGACCGGGGAGCTGGGTGCGGGCTCGAAGCTGCTCTACCTCAGCGCGGCCCGGCACACCCTGTCGCGTACCGCCGGTTTCGTCACCGTCGTGCAGGGCGTCGAGGTCACCTCCGGCGCCCAGGCGTGGGACACCTGGAGCGACGCGTCCGGCGTGGGGACCGCCGAGCCGGCCGGTCCGGCGTCCTCGCCCGGGGTGGCCGCCGCCGAGGCGGTGCGCCGGGCCGCCCGCGCGGCCCGGGGCGAGACGCGCGGCCTGGAGATCGGTGAGGTCCGCGCGGTCGCCACCAACGCCAGTGGCGCGGTCGAGCCGCCCGCGCAGACCGAGACGGTGTGGGAGGGACTCATCCGCCCGGACGGCCGGCCCAACGCCGCCCGCCGCCTGCCGGTACGCCGGCAGCAGCCCGCGCCGCTGCCCGGGGTCACCTACCTGACCCCGTTCGCCTGGGGCGGCTGCGGGCTGATCCTGCCCCGCTACCCGGGCACCCGGGTGGCGCTGGCCTATCGCAACGGCGCGCCGGACGACCCGGTGGAGGTCGGCGCGCTCTGGCCGACCGGGCACGCCCCGGCGTCCGAACCGGGGGACTGGTGGCTCTCCCTGCCGGTCGGGGTCGCCAGCGGCAGCCGCTCGTCGATCGCGGACACGGTGACGCCAGCCGACCACGACGGCAAGGTGACGCACGACCTCACCGACGGCGATGGCAACCGGGTCATCGAGCTGGGCGAGCTGACCGTGCGGGTGGGTCGGGCCCAGTTGCAGGGGCGGGGGCAGCGCCCGAAACGCGCCGACGAGGCCGACAGCATCACCATCGAGCACGCCGGCGGGTCCTCGATCGTGATGAAGCAGGACGGCTCGATCACCATCACCGCCACCCAGATCGACCTGGACGCGGGCAACGGCGCGGTGAACATCAGCGGCGGCACCGTGAACATCGCCGCCGACGACGTCGACGTCCAGGTCAGCAACGCGATGAACGTCCACTGAGGAGATCGACATGGCATTCGTGCTCACCACGTCGAGCGACGTGCACTGCCCCAACCAGGGGAAGGTCTCTCCGACCGGGCAGGGCACGCTGACAGTCGACCACACACCGGTGGTCCGCCTCGACGGCATCAGCGGCAGGTCGGTGGCCGGCTGCACCATCACCACCAGCAACTCCACCAAGCAGTGCAGCACGGTGACCTCCGCGACCGGGGCCGCCGGCAAGCTCACGGTCGGTGGCGTCGCCGTGGCGCTGGACTCGCTCAGCGGCGCCACCGACGGCTCCAGCCCCGGACTGGCTGCCAACGCCGGGCAGAGCAAGCTGAAGGCGGCCTGAGGTGGACCGTACCGAGCGCGAACGGCAGGCCGCCCAGCGCCGCTACCTCGGCTGGGGCCTCGCCTTCGAACCCACCATGCCCGGCGTGGACCTGGCCCGGGACATCGTCTTCGACGACGGCCCGAACGGCCGGACGCTGGCCCTGGTCGAGGGCACCGGCAACGTGGCGCAGAGCCTCGCGGTGGCGCTGACCACGCTGCGCGGCTCGAACGTCTTCGACGCCACGTTCGGCTTCGACGGGCTCAACGCCCTCGCCGAGCAGATCGAGCCGAACCTCATCCGCGAACAGGTCCGCATCGGCATCATCACGCTGCTCGACCGTGACCCGCGCGTCCGCAAGATCGTTGACGTGAACCTCGACGACGGTCGACTCGGCGCGGGCCGCGCCGACGACGCGTCGGCCGCCACGCTGCGCGCCTCGCGCACCCTGCAGGTGCAGGTCCAGTTCGAAACCATCACCGACGACCGGCTCTCGGTGCGCCTCGGGGAGCTGCCCAGTGTCTGATCCGACCCTCCCGGCCGAGCTGGCCGACGTGCTCGCCGTCGACGCCGCCGCGCTGCGGGCCACCGGCTCGACGGGCTTCGGCGTCGTCGAGACCGGCTTCGTGCCCAAGTCCTTCGCCCGGCTGCTCGCCGAGAAGCTGGCCACCGCCCGACTGCTCTTCGGCGAGGACGTCGACCTGACCAGCGGCGCGGTGCTGCGCAAGGTGCTCGAACTCGCCGCCTTGGAGGACGCCCGGATGTGGGCGGCGCTCGGCGCGGTCTACGACAACTCCTTCGTGGTGTCCGCGACCGCCGACGCGCTGACCCGCCTCGGCGAGGAACTCGGCATCGGACGGCCGTACCTGCAAGCACGGGGGACGGTGAAGCTGAAGCTCAAGGCGGCGCTGCCGACCGGCCACCCGCAACTCACCCTGCCCCGGGGCGCGCGACTGTCCACCCCCGGCGGGCACCACGTGGCCCTGGACGAGACGGTGGTGCTCTCCGCCGCCGTCGGTGAGCGCGAACCTGTCGTCACCGCCTTCTATCCCGGCCCGGCGCACAACCTCGACCCGACGCAGGCCAGTCAACGGATCGATCGCTGGAACCGCGCCGACACCCTGCTGGCCGACCTCGACGACGCCGAGCAGGCCGCCGGCAAGGAGCTGGTCGAGATCACCCACACCGTCGCGCTCACCGGAGGCGAGCAGCAGGTCTCCGACGCCCGCTACCGGCAACTGCTGCTGGCCGCGCCCCGCTCCATCTGGACGGCCGAGGCGATCGGCCTGGCCGTGGCCACCGTGCCCGGCGTACGCCAGGTGCAGGTGTTCGACGGTCGGGGCGGGCTGGACCTCAACCAGTCCATCTTCGGCAACTTCTCCTTCATCGAGCGGGTGTTCAGCACCGAACGCGACCTGGGCAGCCCGTACTACGTCACGGTGCTCGTCGCCCCCACCGCCGCCGCCATCTGGGACGGCCCCGACGGACTGCACGCCGCCGTCGAGTCGGTCATCGAGGACCTGCGGCCGGTGGGCATCTTCGCCTCGGTGGACCGAGCCGACGAGGTGGGCGTCGGTGTCGAGGCCGACCTGGTGATCCGGGGACTGCCGCTGCCCACCGGCTCGAAGGAGGCGGTGAACGCGTCCACCGCCGCCACCGAGCTGCGCGCCCGGTTGCACGCCCGGCTGCGCCGCTACGTCGACGAGCTGCCCTTCGGCGAGCCGGTTCGCGCCGCCGAGGTGATCTGGACGCTGATGAACGAGCCGGGCGTCGCCGACGTCCGCAACCTGCGACTGGTCCGCTTCCCGGCCGACTCGGCGGTCGTGGTGACCGGCAGCGCGCCCACCGGCGACGGCGTGCAGCGCCTGCCGGTCGGCGACAACGCGGTGCTTGCCGCCAACCAGGTGCCCGTCTACGTCGACCGGGACGATCCCCGGCCGTTCCGGATCGTCTGAGCGGGAGCCGCGATGACCGACATCCGGGTACCCGTGGACGGTGCCGACCCGTCCGTCGAACGCAACCTCGTCGACCAGTTGGAGGGCCCGTACCCGGGGACCGTCCGGCGGGTCGTGGTGCCGCTCGCCACCGCCGGCAGTGCCGCCGTGGACTGGACGAGTCGCCATCCGCTGTTCACCGTCGTGCTGCGCCGAGACCTGGCCGAGGAGACCATCCGGGTGACGGTCACCGTCGACCCGGGAGGCGCGGGGGAGCGGGCGCTGCCTCCGGTGGTCTTCGCGCCCTGGTCCGCCGAGGGCGCGTCGGTGCCCGCGTACGTGCCGGACACCGCCGACGAGCCGCTCGTCGCGCCGTTCACCGTCGCCGTGACGGCCGAGCGGGCCGTCGAGGGCGCCGCCGCCACGGCGGTCACCGGGGCGGCACTCCCCGCTCTGGTCGAGCTGGCCGTCATCGAGGGCAACCTGGGCCGGCTGCTCTACCTGGTGTCGTACGAGAAGCACCGGTTGCGCCGCGCGGCCCGGGAGGTGCACGCGTACCGGACCCTGGCCCACGCCCGCCGCGACGCCCTGGACCGGATCGGCGCGGACGTCGGGGTGGCCCGCTTCGTGGACGAGCTGGTGCACGAGCCGACCAACGGCGAGGTGTACGCCCGCCGGCTGGCCCCGCCGGCCCGCGAGCCGGACGCCGCGTACGCCCACCGGCTCGGGCTGTACCGGCGGTTCCTGCTGCCCACCCCGGGCGCGGTACGCCACCTGCTCAACGGCCCCGGCGCGGACACCGACCCGAACGCGGGCCTCTTCGCCGACCTGCCCGGCGGCGCGCGCTTCACGCTGCGCGAGGACGACGACCAGTTCGCGGTGGCGGTGCGGCTGGTCGCCGTCGGTGACCCGCAGCACCGCACCAACTTCCTCGCCCAACTGCGCCGCGATCGCCTGGTGCTGGCCGCCAACACCCCACCGAACAACACCGTCCACGCCGGTCGGGCGTTGCCGGCCAGCCGTCTCGCCGAGGTCACGGCGTTGCGGGCGAGCCTGCGTCAGTCGTACACCTTCGGCAGCTCGCACGCCGTGGCCCCGCCGCTGGCGATGGCCCTGGACCGTGCGGGGCGGGTCTGCCGGGCGCTCGGCTCGACGATCGTGTGGCAGGTCAGCAGGGCCCAGGACGACGCTGGTGGCAGCCGCTACGAGTTGGGTCTCGGCGTCGACGTGAGCTGGCCGACCCCGGCGCAAGCCACCGACCTGCGTAACCGGGTGCTCGACACCGGCCGGACGGTGACCGCCGACCGGACCGCCGAGGCGCTCATCGTCGCCGCCCGCGCCGCCGGCGTGCCCACCGTCTCGGCCGACGGCGAGCTGGCCTGGCTGTGGCGGGTCTGCGGGCTGCCGACCACGCACCGGGTCAGCACCACCGTGATGTACCTGTCGCACCTGCCCACCCGGGGGCTCGCGGTGACCGCGCCGCTGACCGCTTCGATGGGCGTCGACGCGCCGGTCGAGGCGCAGTTCCACGCCCCGGGCGACCCGGGTGGCAACGCCCTGCTGCTGGCCGGTCTGAGCGCGGCCAGGACAGCGTGGGCGGCCGCCGGCGAGCCGGCCTGGAACCCGTTGACCGACGCGGCGGCCCGGGCCCGGTGGGCGGCCGTGCCGACACGACCCGCCGGGCAGCCGGTCGACGCGGTGCTCTCCGCCGCCGGCCTGCCCGCCGTGCGGGACCCCGCGCCCGTGGTGGCCGCGCTGAACCGCCTCCCCGACGAGCTGGTGGAGACCGTCGAGCTGCCGGCCGCGCTGGCGTCCGCGCTGATCGCGGGGCAACCGGCCGCCGCCGACCGGCTCGCCCGGCTGGTCGGTCTGCTGCGCGAGCAGCACCTCGCTGCCGCGCTGCCGCTCGTCGAGACGGGCAACCGGGTGCTGCTGGTGTGCAGCGTCATCGGCCTTCCGCAGGCCGGGCTGAACCTGAGCGAACGCCGGGCCACCGGGTTCCGCTGGTACACCGTGGGACTCGGCGGCGGTGCCGCGGACATCAAGGCGGTCGGCGCGCGGACCGCGCTGCGCCCCATCCACGCCGGGCTGGTCGCCGTGGTGGCGCTGTCCTACGTGCGGACCGGCCGGACCGACCCGTACGAGTTCCGGGTCGAGCTGCCCGACGGGGTGACGGTGACCCTGGAGCAGTACGAGCGGCTGATGAACGCCCTCACCAGGGTCTGCCCGCTCGGCGTGGAGATCAACACGTTCGGCATCCGACGTGATCATGTCGACCTCGACGACGACGGGACGGCCGAGCCACTGCGCCCGGCCGTGGCCCGCACCTTCCGCACCTTCCAGCAGCGCCGGCACCGCGGCGTGTACGACCAGCTCTGAGAGGGACACCACGATGGCGAACGAGATCAACTACGACGGGGTGACCGTCAGCGAGCTGTACGAGGCGTTCACCCGCAACGGCATCCCGGCGTCGGACGCCAGCGTGCTGGTCTCCTCCTGGATCTATGAGAACGTCGGCACCGCGAAGCGGGTGTTCACCTACGCCGAGTCGTTCCCAGCGGTGGAGCCGGGCTGCGCGCCGCCGCCGTTCGCCCGCACGTTCGCGCACACCGACTGGGTGGACGGCGAGGACGTCGTACAGGCCGGTCAGACACCGGGGGAGCAGGGCTTCAACGAGCGTTTCCACCGCATCGAGCACGACCTGGACCACCTCGGCACCGACCTGGCCAAGGCGTTCTCCTGCATGGCGGCGATGCGGGTGAGTCTGCGCCGGTTGCTCGACGAGATCCGCGCCGAGATCAACCGGCTGCACTCGACCGTGCACGAGAACAAGATCGTGCCCGGCCCGTACACCTTCGAGCAGATTCCCAACTACATCGGCGCGTTGGATTTCGGTAAGTACATGGGCACCACCATGTTCATGGACAAGAAGGTCAGTATCTGGCAGACCAAGGCCGGCACGATCGTGCTGCCCGCCGTGGAGACCCTCGGCGTGGACGTGGTCGCCGGCCCGAAGGTCCGGGGTGCCGCCTACCTCGACCGGTACGCCGTCGAGCACCCCGACGTCCGGCAGCGCTTCCCACGCGAGGTGAAGGTGGTGGAGTTCCTGCGCTCCTTCGGCGAGGAGGAGGTGGCCGACGGCCGAACGATCCGCGACGTGCTCAAGGTGCTGCCGGCGGACAGCAGCTACCCGAGCTTGGACGCGCTGGTCGCCGAGGTCAGCGAGCGGGAGGCGGCGATCGTGCGGACCACCTCGGGCGCCCAGTCGGCGGTCTCCGCCGCCCTCGGCATCGACGCGGCGCTGGAGAACGTCGCCGACGCCGACATCGCCATGCTGGCCGGCGTACCGACCAAGGCCCGGGCGGCGCTGACCCGCGCCGGGATCAGCACGCTGGGCAAGCTCGCCGAGACGTCGACCGAGCGGGTGGTCGGCATCATGAAGGAGGCGGGGGTACGCGCCGACGTCGGCGACGCCGCCGAGTGGACCGGCTACGCCCGGACGCTGAGCAAGCTGCGCTGAACGGCCGGCCGCGACTCCGGCGAACGGTTGATCCGCGCCGTTCGCCGGGTCGGTGTGACGACACTGCGCTGGCGTGCCGACCGTCCACACCCGAGCGTGGGACTCCCACGGGGCGATCGGGCACGAAGGGCGCACGGATGGCAGTTCACGAGGTGACGCACGACCTCCGCTCCGGGGTACCGGAGACCGGGGCGGCGCGACCGACCCGGTACGCGCTGCGGCTGCTCGGCGGCTTCGCGCTCGAACGCGACGGCCGGTCCGTGGTGGTGCCGCAGGGTGCCCGCCGGCTGCTCGCCTACCTCGGCGTACGCCAGCGGTGTGCCCGCTCCGAGGCTGCCGGTACGCTCTGGCCCGCCTCGCACGAGGACCGGGCGCGGGCCAACCTGCGCACCATGCTGTGGCGGCTGCACCGGGTGACGCCGGAGCCCCTCGTCGAGGAGGACGACCGGCTGGCCCTGGCCGCCGGTGTGACGAGTGACGTGGCCGCCCTCAGTGCGGCGGCGGCCGTCCTGTTGAACGGCCGCTCACTCGTGGGCACCGTGCCGACGTTGGCGACCGGCGAGCTGCTGCCCGGCTGGTACGACGACTGGGTCCTGACGGAGCGGGAACGGCTGCGCCAGACCCGGCTCTACGCGCTGGAAGCCCTCGCCGAGCGGCTCACCACGCAGGGCCGCTACGGCGAGGCGGTACAGGTGGCGTTGACCGCGGTGCACCTGGAGCCGCTGCGGGAGAGCGCCACCCGCGCGCTGATCTCGGTGCACCTGGCCGAGCGCAACATCAACGAGGCGGTACGGCGTTTCGAGCTGTTCCGCGCCGACCTGGGTCGCGAGTTGGGTGTCGCCCCGACACCCTGGCTCGAGCAGCTCGTCCGCGCCAGCCTGACCGGCGCGACCGCCCTGGCTCCGTGACCGACAGCGACACCTCGCACGATGTGCGATGCCCCGGCCACACTCCCGCACCCGCACCCGCAAGGGGCCCTGCCCACCTCGCAGTGGGGTGGCGCGGGGTGGGCGGCGCGCAGTGGGGTGGGATGGGTAACGCGCAGTGGGGTGGGATGGGTAGCGCGGAGGTTGGGGGGACTGCCAGGGCACCTGGCGGGCTGGTCGGCCGAGCGTCAGTTGGGGACCGGCTGGTCCAGGATGGCGCTGAAGCGCTCCTCGGCGAGGTCGAGCTGGCTGAAGATGTGCCGCTTGACCTCCTGCGACAACGGCGTGTCCGGCCGGGCGATCAGGTCCCGGAAGAGGGGCACCAGCGGCCGGTACTTCTTAGCCGACGAGACGACCTTCGGCCCGATCGTGTGGATCACCCCGACGCCGTTGTCGGTGAAATCCGACACCTTGATCACCCGTGCCCAGGGCTCGCGGTCCAGGCTGACCGCGAGGTGCTCGCGGTACTGCTCGTTGCGGTCCCGCTCGGGGTCGTACACCGGGTTGGTGACGGCGGCGACGAGCGTCGCGACACGCGTCCCGAACCGTGCGGCGAGCGCGGCCAGCGCGGCCCCCGTCGGGTCGGTGCCAGCATCACCGTGGGCCAGCTCGACCGGGTGGTCCTCGACCGCGTCGTGCAGCAGGCCAGCGACGATCACGTCCACGTCGCGCACCTGGTAGTGGTGCATCAGCCGGATCGCCACCCGCAGCAGGTGGTTGAGGTACGGCTCACGAACGCGCCGGTCGTCCCGGTGCAGCTCGGCGGCCAGGTCGAGCGCGGCCGTCAACCGTTCGCGGGCGGCGTCGTCGAACTGTTGGACCTCCAGCCGGAAGCGCTCCAGCAGGCCCGGTTCGCCGTGGATCTCGGTGATCGCGTGCATCGGCATGCTGCCCAGGTGCGGCGGGAAGTCCATGCGTCACTTATAGCCGATCTTCACCACATCGATGGGCCCTTACGTCGCCGACCCGACCGCGGACCCCGCCGCGGGTCGAGCCGTCAGATCGGCAGCCGGTCGGCTCCGGCCAGCGGGTTCACCACGAGGGGGACCAGTGGCGCCGGCAGGACGGGATCACGACGCAGGGTGGGCGTCCAGCCGGCGTCGGCGGCGAGGTCGGGATCGTGTGCCGCGTTGTACGCGGCCAGCAGGTCCACAGGTCGGGCCGGGCCGGTGCCCTGGCGCACCCAGGAGCCCCGCTCGGTCAGCCCGGTGCCACCCCAGTCGTAGAGCAGGTCGGCCGGGTCGACCGTCGGGTCCAGGGTGAAGAAGTTGCTCTCCGCGTGGATCGCCGACTGGACCCCGACGCCGAGGGCGTACTGGAAGCCGTCCCCGCCGAGCCGGTAGTGGTTGTTGTAGACGTCGACCTGGCCGAAGCGCGCCCGGGGGAGCCGTTGCAGGACGCCGTCGAAGAGGTTGTGGTGCAGGGTGACCTTCAGTCGACCGACGTCCGGGCCGACGGTGTTGGACGAGCCGATCAGCATCAGCTTGTCCCTCCTGACGAAGCGGTTCCAGGAGGCGGTGACCAGGCTGGCGGTGTGCGTGACGTCCACCGACCCGTCGTGCACCTGGTAGGGCCGCCCGAAGTAGCTCGGCTGGGCGCTGTCCGGGTTGTCGCCGTCGGTGAACGTGTTGTGGTCGATCCAGACGTGCTCGCTGCGGCGTACCGAGATCTGGTCGTACTGGCTGTTCCAGTTGCCCGCGTCGCCGTCCGTGGGTGACCAGGCGGGGAAGCAGTCCCGGGCGTCGACGAAGGTCAGGTTGCGGACGATGACGTTCGACGCCCGGTCGATCATGAGGGTGAGGCCGGTCAGCCGCGCGCCGCGCAGCCCGATGATCGTGGTGTTCGGACCCACGTTGATCTGGGTCCGGCGGGTCTGGTTCGCCACCGAGCGCACCCGGGCCTCCTCCAGCGGCCCGGCCGGCGCGACCCGCCCCCAGACCGCCGGATCGTACGCGGCCAGATAGGCGTCCAGGCGGTACGCCGGGTCGGCCAGGTCGGCGCAGCTCAGCGTCGTACCGTCGGGTCCTTCGAAGCCGTCGACGGCACCGTCCACGTAGATCAGTTTCGGGGTGGCGTCGGTGGCGTTCCCGGCGTTGTCGCCGCCGAGGGCCGCCACCAGTTCGGCGCGGCTGTGCACCACGCTGGTCCGTTCCGGCGTGGCTGCCGAACCGCCGGTCGTGCCCGGTCCCTCGGCGGCCCAGCCGTCCCGATCGGGCAGCGTCTGTCGTCCGAGCTGGTGCGCCAACCACGGGAGCGGGTCGGGCCGGGACGCGGCCGAGGCCGGCGCGGCGGCGAGGAGCAGGGCGGCCACCGTGACGCCCACGAGGGTTGTTCTGCGCATGGCACTCTCCCGAAATCAGGGGTGGTGGTCGGGCAGCGGACCCGTCAGGTCGGCGCGGTACGCGGGCACCGCCCACGGCACGCCCAGTTCGCTGGGCAGCGATCCCCGTTCGGCGCAGCGGCGCAGCACGTCGACCACCCTCCTCAGGTGGCGAATCCGCTCCCCGCCGTCGCCCACGGAGTCGATGAGGTCGTCGTCGAGCAGTCGGGGTTCGGGCGCGGCCCGCAGCGCGTCCAGCAGCGCGGTGAACGGCGCGGTACGGGCCAACGGCGCGATCAGCGGCACCGCGGCGGGGTCGATCCGGTGGGCGAGCAGGTTCTCCAACAGGCCCCGTCGACCGGGGACGCGGCGGGTCACCGCGTCGCCGGGCAGGCGCAACCGGTCGGTCGGGTACTCCAGCACCGCCTGCCCGCTCATGCCGGTCACCACCACCTCGCCCGCCACGAACTCCGGCGAGGCGAGGGTGACCGCCGCCAGCACGGGTGGGCCGGCGCGGAACCGGACGCGCAGCACCGCCGTGTCCTCCACCTCGATCGGCCGGACCCGATAGCGCTCCACCTCGATCGCGACCGGCCACGGTGGCGCCCCGCCCAGCGCCTCGGCGACCGCCAGGCACTGCATCACCGCGTGCGCGAACGGGTTCGCCAGTGCGCCGTCCAGCACCGGCCGGCCGTCCAGGCTTCGTCGGCCGGCCCAGCGGGAGCGGGTGTAGTAGGCGTCCGGCCGTTGCCAGGCGGCGACGGTGGAGATGCCGGTGACCGTGCCCAGTCGGCCCGCGGCCAGCGCGTCGGTCAGCGCGGTCAGCGCCGCCGAACCGAGCGCCTGGAAACCGACCTGTGCCAACCGGCCGGCCGCCGCGAGCGTGTCGGTCAGCTCGTGGTGCTCGGCCAGCGACAGCACCGGAGGCTTCTCCAGCAGCAGGTCCGCGCCGGCCGCGACGGCGTCGCGGGCGATCGGCAGGTGGGTGTGCGGCGGGGTGCAGATCACCACCACCTCCGGACGGGTGGCGGCGAGCATCGCGCGGTGGTCGGTGAACACGCCGACGCCGGGCGGCACGGGCGCCTCCCGTTCGTCGCGCACCGGTTGGACGTCGACGAGAGCGACGAGTCGCAGGCGACCGTCGGCGTGCAGCGGCGCGATCCCACGCCGGTGCCAGTGGCCGTGCCCGTTCGCCCCGACGACCGCCACCGTCGTCGGCGGCACCGACCCGTTCACGACACGCCCGCCGACGTCGACCGGTTCACCGGGCGCCGGCCAGGGTCGCCTCGACGCCGTGTCGTCCGAGCGCGGTGAGCCAGGCGGTCACCTGGGCGCGTACCTCGTCGTCGTCGGCGACTTCGGCCGGGATGACCTCGTGCAGCGCGAAGACGGCGTCCACCGCGCCGGCCGGGCTCTGCGCACCGGCGTCCAGAGCGGCCCGGATCGGCCCCGCGAGAGGGTCCTGCAACGGCAGCGGTCGGCCGTCGTCGGCGTACCCCAGCGCGAAGCGCAACCAGGACGCCACGACCAGCGCGCCCCAGCGCGCGGACCGCCCGGACGCGCGCAGGTCGGCGATGGTCTGCAGGACGCGTTGCGGCAACTTCTGCGAGCCGTCGGTGGCGACCTGGAGGGTGCGGTGCCGGATCGCCGGGTTGCCGAACCGGGCCAGGACCTGCTCGCCGTAGTCGACGACCCGCACCCCGTCCGGCGGTCGGAAGCTGGCCGCCACGTCCTCGGCGATCAGCCGGCGCAGCACGTCGGTCAGGTGCGGGATCTCCAGGGCCTCGGCGATGGTCTCCCGGCCGGCCAGGGCGCCGAGGTACGCCACGGCCGAGTGCACGCCGTTGAGGGCGCGCAGCTTCAACCGCTCCCACGGGCCGGCGTCGTCGGTCAGCACCGCACCGGCGTGCTCCCAACCTGGCCGTCCGCCCGGGAAGTCGTCCTCGATCACCCACTGGGCGTACGGCTCGGCGGCCACCGCGGCCAGGTCGGTCACGCCGAGCGCCCGGCGGGCCGCGTCGAACGTCTCCGGGGTGCTGGCCGGCACGATCCGGTCCACCATGGTGCCCGGACAGGTCACGTTCGCGGCCACCCAGTCGACCAACCCGGTCGGCGTTCCGGCGGCCCGCTCGATCCCCTGGTCGACCAGACCGCGCAGTCGCCGGCCGTTGGCCGGCAGGTTGTCGCAGCTGACGAGGGCGACCGGCCCGGCGTCGGCGGCGGCGCGGGCGGCCAGTCCGCGCAGCAGCAGACCCGGCACTGTCGTCGGGGCCCGAAGGCCCGCGAGGTCCGCGGCGAGGGCGGCGTCCGGGGACAAGCGGCCGGTCACCGGATCGAGTTGGTACGCCTTCTCGGTCACGGTGAGCGTCACGACGCGGACGGCCGGATCGGCGAGCAACGCCACCACGGCGTCCGGGTCGCTCGGCGCGTGCCGTACGCCGCTGAGCGCCCCCACGACCCGGGTGGTGGCACCGGCCGCCGAGAGGGTGCTCACGCTGAACAGGTTGTCCTGGGCGGCGAGCGCCTCGACCAGGGCGGTGCTGCGCGGGGCGACGGCCACGATGCCCCAGTCGCCGCCGGCCGCGCCGACCGCCGCCTCGGTGTAGACCGCCTGGTGGGCGCGGTGGAACGCGCCCAACCCCAGGTGTACGACGCCCGTCGGCACGGTGCCCGGCCGGACGAGGGGTCGGGACTCGACGGGCAGGTGGCGCAGCACCCCCAGGCCGAGGCGGGACGCGCCGACGGTCACCGCCATGCCGGACCGTCCGGGAAGCGGAACTCGGCGATCGACGACGGTTTCATGGCGGCGCTGTAACCGGGCCGGTCGGGCAGCAGGTAGCGGCCACCGCGGGTGCGCACCGGGTCGACGAAGTGCTCGTGCAGGTGGTCGACGTACTCGATCATCCGACCGTCGAGGCTGACGCCCACCCGCAGGTAGTCGAAGATCGCCAGGTGCTGGACGTACTCGCAGAGGCCGACTCCGCCCGCGTGCGGGCAGACCGGCACCCCGAACTTCGCGGCCAGCAGCAGCTCGGCCAGGACCTCGTCGACGCCGCCGACCCGGCACGCGTCGACCTGCATCACGCCGATCGCCTCGGCCTGCAACAACTGCTTGAAGATCACCCGGTTGGCGGCGACCTCCCCGGTGGCCACCCGACACCGGCCGCCGGTCAGCTCGGCGACGGCGCGGTTGATCCGGGCGTGACCGAGGATGTCGTCGGCGTGGGTCGGCTCCTCGATCCAGTACGGGTCCACCTCCGCGAGGGCGGTCATCGCCGCGATCGCCTCGTCGACGTCCCAGACCTGGTTGGCGTCCATCATCAACAGCGTGTCCGGGCCGATCTCGGAGCGGATGATCCGGGCCCGGCGCAGGTCGTCCGCGAGCGGCCCGCCGACCTTCATCTTCATCGCCCGCCAGCCGTCGTCGTACGCCTGCCGGGTCAGCGCCCGCACCTTCTCGTCGGGGTAGCCGAGCCACCCGACCGAGGTGGTGTACGAAGGAAAACCACTCTGCTTGAGTTCCGCGATCCGGCCATCCCCTCCGATTAATCCCTTGTCGAGGATCGTCGCCGCCTCGTCGGGTGTGAGCGCGTCACTGATGTGCCGGAAGTCGACGCTGGCGACGAGGTCGTCGGTGGGCAGCTCGGCCAGGAACCGCCACATCGGCTTGCCGGCCAGCCTGGCCCGCAGGTCCCACACGGCGTTGACGAGCGCCCCGGTCGCCATGTGGATGACGCCCTTCTCCGGGCCCAGCCAGCGCAACTGCACGTCGGCGCTGAGCGAGCGCCAGAACGCCACCGGCTCGGCGGCGATCTCCTCGACCGTACGACCCTCGACGTGGTGGGCCAGCGCCCGCACCGCCGCGCAGGTGATCTCGTTGCCCCGCCCGTTGGTGAAGGTGAACCCGGTGCCGACCGGTCCGGCGTCGGTACCCAGCTCGACGTACGTCGCCGAGTAGTCGCCCCGGTTGATCGCGTCGGACCCGTCGCCCCGGGCGGCGGTCGGGAACCGTACGTCGTGCACGTCGACGGACGTGATGGTGACACTCACTGGGCCAGCCTCTCGTTCGCGACTGCGGGGCTCCGCTGCGCTGCACTCCTCGCGCTCACTGGTCGACCCCTTCGAAGTGGAAGACCCGCTTGGGCAGCCGGTACGCCAGGTCGACGATCGTCTCGGCGGCCTCGTCCATCGCCAGCCGGTCCTCGGCGACCAGCCGGGCCAGGAAACCGGCGTCGACACGGCGGGCCACGTCGTGGCGTACCGGGATCGAGCAGAACGCCCGGGTGTCGTCGACGAACCCGGTGGTGTTGTAGAAGCCGGCGCTCTCGGTGACCGTCTCCCGGAACCGCCGCAGCGCCTCGGGGGAGTCCAGGAACCACCAGGGCGCCCCGAGCAGCAGCGCGGCGTACCCGCCCGCCAGGGGTGCCAGCTCGCGGGTGAAGGTGTCCTCGTCGAGGGTGTAGAGCACCACCGTCAGCCGGGGGTCGTTGCCGTAGCGGGCCAGCAGCGGGGCCAGCGCGTGCACGTACTCGGTGGCCTGCGGCACGTCGCCGCCGACGTCGCGGCCGTGCCGCTCGTACAGCCAGCGGTTGTGGTTGCGCACCGCGCCGGGGTGCAGTTGCAGCACCAGGCCGTCGTCGAGGGACATGCGGGCGAACTCCATGAGCATGTGCGCCCGGAACGCCTCCGCGTCAGCGGCGTCCGCCTCGCCGCGCAGCCCCCGGTCGTAGAGTCGCGCGGCCTGCGCCGGGCTCAGGTCCAGGGTGCGTGCGGTGGGATGCCCGTGGTCCGACGAGGTCGCGCCGGCCGCGATGAACGCGGCCCGGCGAGCCCGCAGGGCGGCCAGATAGCCGGTGTACGTGCCGGTGTCCTCGCCGGCCAGCTCACCGAGGCGGGCCACGTTGCCCGACCAGCCCTCGAACTCCATGTCCACCACGTCGTCGGGACGGAACGTGGTGACCACCCGACCGCCCGGCCCGCCCCACCCGTCGGCCGCGAGCTTGGCGTGTTGCGCGAGGTCGTCCAGGGGCGACTCGGTGGTGGCGAGGACCTCGATGCCGAAGCGTTCGAACAGCGCCCGGGGCCGGAAGGCCGGCTCGGCGAGCCGCGCTGCGATCTCGTCGTAGACGGCGTCGGCGGTGGCCGGGCCCAGCGGGGTGTGGACCCCGAAGACGGTGCGGAGGGTCTGCTCCAGCCAGAGCCGCGACGGGGTGCCCCGGAACAGGTGCCAGTGCGCCGCGAAGCGCCGCCAGATCACCCGCCCGTCGGCCTCGACCGGACCGCCGTCACGGGTGGGCACCCCCAGGTCCGCCGGGGGTACGCCCTGGCTGAGCAGCATCCTCGTCAGGTAGTGGTCGGGCACGATGAGCAGCCGCGCCGGGTCGGGGAAGGGTCGGTCCTCGGCGAGCAGGGCCGGGTCGACGTGCCCGTGCGGCGAGATGATCGGCTGCCGCGCCGCGAGGGCGTACAGCTCCCGGGCCAGCGCGCGCTGGCCCGGCTCGGCCGGCAGGAGCAGGTCGGTGTGGTCGGACGTCGGCACGGGACTCCTCGTCTCCTGGTCAGTGGGGGGTGAGCAGGTCGGCGACGCGGACGGGTCGCCCGGTCTCGAAGGACCGGTTGGCGGCCAGGCCGGTGAGCAGGGCCAACGCCCCGTCGTCGGCCGTGGCGGCGCGGCCCAGCGGATCGGGCTGGCCGCCGAGGAGCACCGCGGTCATCCGGGCGTCCGCGCCGCCGTGTCCCTGGCGGGTGCGACCCTCGACGGGGATCCGCCGGGGCGGTTCCCAGAAGGGACGTACGGTCAGTGTCGCGCCGCCCCCCTCGGCGGGCGCCTCGACGCCGTGCAGGGCCGCGCCCTTGACCGCGCCGGCCGTGCCCCGGTCGACGTAGTCGTTCTCGGTCACCTCCAGCTCCAGCCGTCCCCGGCTGCCGTTCACCATCACCCGGTAACCCTCCCAGGGGGCGTACGCGGTGAGGTGGTAGCTCATCGTCGCGCCGGTGGAGTAGCGGGCCAGCACCGCCATGTCGTCCTCGATGCTCACGCCGGGGGCGAAGACGTTGCGGTCGCGCTGGTAGCCGTCCTCGGCCTCGGCGTCGAGGTACAGCTCGCGCAGCCGGGGGTGGGCGTCCAGTCGCAGCGCGAACGGGTCGTCGACGGCGGCGGGGGAGCCGTACGCCCGGTCGTAGTCGCGGGCGTAGCCGTGCCGGCGACCGTCCTCGCCGTAGAAGAAGAGCCGGCCGGCCGCGTACACCTCGACCGGAGTGGCCCCCAACCACCAGTTGACCAGGTCGAAGTGGTGGCTGGCCTTGTGCACCATCAACCCGCCGGAGGTGGCCTTGTCGCGGTGCCAACGCCGGAAGTAGTCGGCGCCGTGGCGTACGTCGAGCAGCCACTCGAAGTGCACCGAGCCGATCTCGCCGACCGCGCCGTCGGCGAGCAGGCGGCGGACCTGCTCGTGCAGTGGGTTGTAGCGGTAGTTGAACGCCACCGTCACCCGGGCGCCGGTCTCGGTCACCGCGTCCAGGATGCGCCGGCAGCGGGCCGCGTCGACGGTCATCGGCTTCTCGGTGACGACGTCCCGGCCGGCACGCAGCGCCGCCACCACGTACTCGTCGTGGGTGACGTCCACGCTGGTCACCAGGACGACGTCGACACGTTGTCGGTCCAACATGCCCGCGAAGTCAGCGGCTCGGTAGGTGGGCACCGGCGGGTGCCCCAGCTCGCCCAGCCAGCGGTTGTGCGCGTCCATCCGGGCCTGGTTGACGTCGGCGAAGGCGACCAGCTCGGTGGTGTCGGCGTGATCGAGCACCAGGGCCCGGACGAACATCTCGGCCCGCGCGCCGGTGCCCACGACGGCGTACCGGACTCGCCCGCCGGATCTCGGTGACATGCGCTCGCCTTCCGGGTGATCCCTGCAAAGGTTTGCAGTGAAGTAACCACGATCGATATCACGACGTCAACGACGACGGCGCAATCGGTGGCAAATATGGGCTTTTGCGGGGTTGAAGGTCACCAATGGGAGCGTCGACGCAACAGAGCTGCAAACATTCACCGTTGACAGTGGAGCAACCGTTTGCATTAATTGGCGGCACCCGCGTGACCGCCGCCGCATTCGGACGAAGGGGCCGCCGTGCCAGTCACCATCCGTGACGTCGCCCGCGCCTCCGGGGTGCACATCTCCACCGTGTCCCGCACCTTCTCGGCACCGCACCTGGTCAACCCCGAGACCCGGGTCCGGGTGCTGGCCTGCGCGGAGGACCTGGGCTACCGACCGAACCGTGCCGCCCGCGCCCTCATCACCGGGCGTACGCACAACATCGGCCTGATCATCGCCGACATCGCGAACCCGTTCTTCCCGCCGCTGATCAAGGCGGCGGAGAGCCAGGCACGCCACCGCGACTACCACGTCTTCGTGGCCGACACCAACGAGGACCCGACCGCCGAGGAGGAGCTGGTCCACGCCCTCGCGAAGCAGGTCGACGGGGTGCTGCTGTGCAGCCCCCGGATGAGCAACAGCCTGATCGAACAGCTCAGCCGCGAGGTGCCGCTGGTCGTGGTGAACCGTCAGGTCACCGGCTTGCCGTGCGTGCTGATGGACGTCGGACAGGGAGCCCGGTCGGCCGTCGAGCACCTCATCGGTCTCGGTCACCGCCACATCGCCCTGCTCGGCGGGCCGCGCAGCTCGTGGACCAACCGGGAGATGCGCCGCGCCGCCGTCCCCGCCGCCCGGGCGGGTGGCGGGGAGCTGACCGTGCTCGGCCCCAACGCGCCCACCGAGACCGGCGGCTCCGCCGTGGCGGAGCAGGTACGACGAAGCGGCGTGACGGCCGTGCTCGCCTACAACGACCTGATGGCGATCGGCCTTATCGAAGGGCTGGACGCGCTCGGGGTCCGGGTGCCGCAGGAGGTGAGTGTCGTCGGGGTCGACGACATCGCCCTGAGCCGGCTCACCCGACCCAAATTGACGACGGTGGCCACACCCACCGGGGCCGCCGGCCGGACGGCCGTCGACATGCTGCTGCAACAGGACATCGAGTCACCGCGCGGCGCGCGAGGGCCCGGTGCCGGCACGGCGGTCGGCGTCCGTCGTACCACCGCACAGGTAATGCTCCAGACCGACCTGGTCATCCGCGACTCGACCGGTCCGGGTCCGCACGCCCGACCGGCACGTCCCCTGGCCGCGCCCCAAGGCCCGGACCCGCACTGCCCTGCGGGCCCGGGCGTCCCGACCGCGGCCACCGGTGATGCCGTCGCCTCCTAAAGCCGAGGAGTGAGCGCACATGCACCCCGCAACGTCCCCCACCACTGGCACGCCCGTCGGGCGTCGTCACGGTACCCCGCTGCCCCGGCGGCGGCTGCTGCGCGGCCTGCTCGCCGCGACGGTCGCCGCGCCACTGCTGTTCGGCGCCGCCGCCTGCGGCGACGACGACGGCGCCGCCGACCCGAACGCCCCGGTCAAGCTCTCGATCTTCTGGTGGGGCGGCGACGCCCGGGCCAAGCTGACCGAGGACGCCCTCGCCCTCTACACCAGGAAGCATCCCAACGTGACCTTCGAGAAGACCTGGCAGGCCAACCAGGGCTACTTCGACAAGCTCGCCACGCTCACCGCCGGTGGCAACCCGCCGGACCTGTTCCAGATCGACGACAACTACCTCGCCGAGTACGCGGCCCGCAACACCACGCTCGACCTCACCTCGTACCAGGAGTCCGGCAGGCTGGACACCTCCAAGTTCCCCAAGAGCCTCTGGCAGTACGGCGTCGTCGACGGCAAGCTCGCCGGCCTGGCCGCCGGGGAGAACACCCAGGGGCTCGTCTACAACAAGACGCTGCTGTCCACGCACAACCTGCCCGAGCCGACCACCGGGATGAGCTGGGAGCAGCACATCGCCTGGGCCGAGGAGGTGTCCCGTAAGACCGGCGTGCCCGGCACGCAGGACCCGAGCGCCGACTACAAGGCGTTCTGGGTCTGGCTGCGCCAGCAGGGCAAGGACCTCTACAAGGGCAAGGAGCTGGGCTTCACCGCCGAGGACGTGACCGCGTGGTTCGACCTGTGGAAGGGCGCCCGGGACCGCAAGGCCACCCCGACCGCCGACGTCATCCACGAGGGCAACTCCAGCGACGTCACCAAGCAGTTGGTGGTCACCGGCAAGTCCGCGACGTCCTGGGTCTGGGCAAACCAGATGCCGGACCTGAAGAAGAACACCAAGAACGAGTTGGGTGTCGTCGCGTACCCCGGCGATCCCAGCGCGCAGTGGGCCCGGGCCTCGATGTACTGGTCGGTCTTCAAGGGCAGCAAGAAGAAGGACGTCGCGGTCGACGTGATCAACTTCCTGAACAACGACCAGGAAGTCGTCAAGCTGCTCGGCACGGACCGTGGGCTGCCGTCCAACCTGGACCTGCGTCGGGTGGTCAGCGACGACACCACCGACCCCGCGATGAAGCAGTCGATCGCCGTCGAGGCGGAGCTGACGCAGAAGTTCGGCGCGTCGCCGCAGGTGCCGATCAAGGGACACAGCACGGTCAAGTCCGAGCTGGTCAAGGCCGCCGAGAGCGCCCAGTACGGCCGGGCCACCCCCGCGCAGGCCGCCGCCCAGTTCGTCGAGGCGTGCAAGGCCGCCATCGCCTGACCCGCCCCCACCGGGCGAGGAGAGGAGCTGCTCGTGGCGTTGACCACGGCGCCCGTCAAGGCCCGACGCGGCCCCGACCGGGCCCACGCCGCGCGGCGTGGGCCCGGCACCAGCGGGCACAGCGAAGGTCTGGCGGGGTACGTCTTCCTGTCGCCGTGGCTCATCGGCCTGCTGGGTGTCACGGCCGTTCCCATGCTGCTGTCGCTCTACCTGAGCTTCACCAACTACGACATCCTCACCCCGTTCTCCGAGGCCCGGTGGGTGGGGCTGGCCAACTACGAGCGGATGTTCACCGCCGACCCGTCGTACTGGCATGCGGTGCGGGTCACCCTGACCTTCGCGCTGGTCGCCGTACCCCTGAAGCTGGCGGCGGCGCTCGGGGTGGCGCTGCTGCTCAACCGCGCGTGGCGCGGCGTCGGGCTGTTCCGGGGCCTGTTCTACCTGCCGTCGCTGCTCGGCGGCAGCGTCGCGCTGGCCATCGTGTGGGTCAACATGTTCAACCGCGACGGGGCGTTCAACTCGTTGCTGGGTCTCGTCGGCATCGAGGGCAGGCCGTGGGTGAACGACCCGGACTGGGCCCTGGAGACGCTGATGGTGCTGGCCATCTGGCAGTTCGGCGCGCCGATGGTGATCTTCCTGGCCGGGCTCAAGCAGGTGCCCACCGAGCTGTACGAGGCGGCCTCGGTGGACGGGGCCGGCCGGTTCCGCCAGTTCCGCAACGTCACGCTGCCGATGCTCTCCCCGGTGATCTTCTTCAACCTGGTGCTGGAGACGATCAACGGTTTCCAGGGCTTCACCGCCGCGTTCGTGCTCAGTAACGGCACCGGCGGACCGGTCGACTCCACCCTGATGTACACGCTGAACCTCTACATCACCGGCTTCACCGACCTGGAGATGGGCTACGCGTCGGCGATGGCCTGGGTGTTCCTGCTCGCCATCGCGGTGCTCACGGCGATCTTCTTCAGCACCGGACGGTTCTGGGTGCACTACTCCGACGGGGAGGACCGGTGATGCGCGGCCGTCCGATCCTGCGACTGCTGATCCTGGTGGCGATCGTGGTCGTGGTGCTCTACCCGCTGATCTGGATGGTCGGCACCTCGGTCAAGTCCCAGGAGGAGATCGTCAACAACATCGGGTTGCTGCCCGAGCGGTTCACCCCCGGCAACTACCCGGCCGGGTGGTCCAACTTCGACGTCAGCTTCGGCCGGTTCTTCCTCAACAGCGCGCTGGTCAGCCTGCTCACCGTCGTCGGCAACGGGCTCTCCTGCCTGCTGGCCGCGTACGCCTTCGCCCGGCTGAGGTTCCGGCTGCGCGGGATGTGGTTCGCCGTCATGATCGGCACGTTGCTGCTGCCCCAGCACGTGCTGATCGTGCCGCAGTACATCCTGTTCCGCACCCTCGGCCTGGTCGGCGGCGAGTGGCCCTACCTGCCGCTGCTCATCCCGCAGTTCCTGGCCACCGAGGCGTTCTTCGTGTTCCTCATGGTGCAGTTCATGCGGGGCATCCCGCGCGAGTTGGACGAGGCGGCCCGGATCGACGGCGCCGGCCCGTACGGCATCTTCCGGCACATCATCCTGCCGCTGAGCCGTCCCGCCCTGGTCACCACGGCGATCTTCTCCTTCATCTGGACCTGGAACGACTTCTTCCGCCAGCTGGTCTTCCTGTCCCAGCTGAAGGACTACACGGTGCCGGTGGCGCTGACCCTCTTCATCGACTCGACGAGTCAGAGCGCGGTCGGGCCGATGTTCGCCATGTCGGTGCTGTCGCTGCTGCCGGTCTTCCTGTTCTTCGTCGCGTTCCAACGGATGCTCGTCGAGGGGATCAACACCGGTGGCATCAAGGGCTGAGCCGATCGACGTCGACGGACGGCGGAACTGGCGGGACGTCGCCCGTGACGCCGCCGACCTCGCGCTGCTCGGCATCCTGCTGACCCTCGCGGCGGCACCGCTGTTCACCGCCGCGGCGGCGGCCGGTACGGCCAGCGCGGCGGTGCACGACTGGACGCGTACCGGCAGTTGGCCGTCGGCGCGAGCCACCGCGCGCCGGTTCGCCCGGTCGGTGCTGCCCGGTGTGCCGGTCAGCCTGCTGGCGTTCACCGCGCTCGGGCTGCTCGCGGCCGACCTGGTGGCGCTGGCCGCCGGACGGGTGCCCGGTGGCCCGCCGGCGCTGGCGGTGACCGGGCTGGTCGCGGCGGCTCTGGCCGGGTACGCCGGACTGGTCGTCGTCGAGGCGGGATGCAACGGGGGTGGGCGGTGGCGGGTCGCGGCCCGGTCCTCCGCCCGCGCCTGCCTCGACGCGCCCGCCCACTGGCTGGCCCTGACCGGCGTGACGGCTGTGGCCGGGCTGCTCGCCGTCCTGGTCACGCCGGTGGCCGTGCCGATCCTCGCCGGATACACAGTGGCGGCCCTGCACGCCGTCGCCGCCCGCCGGCCGGCCCCCGCTGACGTCGGCAGCCGCGAGCCGGCCGCCGTCCGCCCGGAGCTGCCGTGAGCACCGATCACGCTGCCGGCCCTGCCCCGGCCGGTGCGGAGCCGGCGCGGCTGCTCGTCGACGGGACCGAGGTGGCCCGGTACGTCGTCGACCCCGTGCTGGACGCGCGGCACGGTCCCCGGCCGTACCTGCACCCGGTACGCACCCTCGGCGGCACTGTCGTCACGGACGCGCTCCCCGCCGACCACGTCTGGCACCTCGGGGCGTCCCTCGCCGTGCAGGACGTCGACGGCACCAACCTCTGGGGTGGGCGTACCTACGTCCGCGACGTCGGCTACACCTGGCGCGACGACCACGGGCGGATCGTCCACACCGGCTGGACGCGGCGGTCGGCCGACCTGCTCGCCCACCGGCTCCAGTGGCGCGACCCGCGAGGTGGGGTGCTGCTCACCGAGCGGCGTGAGCTCGCCGCGTCGGCCGTGACACCGGGCACCTGGCGGCTCGACCTGGACTCCACGCTCACCGCGCCAACCGGCCCGGCGGTACACCTGGGCAGCCCGGCCACCAACGGCCGCCCCGGCGGGGCCGGCTACGGCGGGTTCTTCTGGCGAGCGGTCGCCGCCGGGGGCGAGGCGACGGTGTTCACCGCCGAGGCGGCGGGGGAGGAGGCGGTCAACGGCAGCGCGGCCCCGTGGCTGGCGCTGACCGGCACCGGGCCGGGCGGTGGGGCGTACACCCTGGTCTTCGCGGGCCTCGGGCCCGGCGACCGGTGGTTCGTGCGGACCGCGATGTATCCGGGCGTCTGCGTGGCGTTCGCCTTCGACCAACCGGCGGTGCTGCCGGCCGGCACCACCCGCCAGGGCCACTACCAGGTGTGGATCTGCGACGGCACCCTGAACCCCAACCGGTGCGCGACCCTCGCCGACGACCGTCGATCATGAAGTTAGTGTCACGACACGCCGAGCGCGGTGACGATAACTTCATGATCGACCGGGTGGGGCGGCGGGTGGGGCGGCGGGTGGGGCGGCGGGTAGGGCGGCGGCGGTGACCCGGATGGCCTTGACTATCGCCGGGATCGAGCCGATCAGCAGCACCAGGCCCCAGACGATCGCGATGATCGCGAAGACCAGCGCCGCCACGTCGTCGACGATGCTCACCAGGATCACCGGCACCAGATTGTGCAGGAACTCCAGCACGACGGTGCACAGCAGAGTGGTGATGATCATCAGGACGAGGCCCTTGTTCTGCAGGAACCGGGGCTGGGCCAGCACCAGCAGCCCCGCCCACACGAGCTTGAGCAGCAGCGCCAGCCCGAGCAGCACCGCCGCGTCGCCGACCGGAAAGAAACCCCACAGGGCGAGGTACGCCAGCGTGCCGAACGGCACGGCCAGGAACAACGACACCATGATCATCAGCTCCACGAACGCGATGATCAGCAGGACCAGCGAGCCCAGGATGAGCAGGATCGAGAAGATCAGGGTGGCGACGCCCTGGATTCGGCCCTGCACCCGTTCGGGCACCACCAGGCTCAGGCAGAACAGGCCGGTGGTCCACACCGCCACCGCGTCGATCAGCGCCAGGTAGCTGGTGCCCCGCCCGGACGGTTCGCTGACCCCGCCGGCGTCCACCTCCACGCCGAGGTCCGCCGCGCCGACCAGCAGCGCCCCGGTGGCGTCGCCGCCCCCGGTGAGCAGCGACGAGCCGACCTCGACGAGGAGCACCAGCGTGATCGCCACGAACGCCAGCACCAGGAAGGGCTTGCGCAGGTCACCCATGGCGAGGCTCCTCGCGGTCGTGGCGCGCGACCGGCACGTCAGCCGGGGCGGCCGGTGAACCCGTCAGTCCGCGGCGACGGTGACCGTGCATCCGACACCTCCCGGGCAGCCCAGCAGCACGGTGGTCGCGCTGTCGACGGCGATCCGGGCGACCGCCTCGCCGCCGTCGTCCGGCTCCACCTCCGCGCGCACGGTGAGATCGGCGTCGCCGGGTGCCGGCGCGGTCACCACGAACGGGCGACCGCTGCGCAGCACCAGCGTCCGGAGTTCGCCCGGATCGGCGACATCCACCGCGCAGCCACCGACGAAGGTGAGCACGTCGCCGGTACGGTCACAGTCGGCCCGTACGCTCGCCGGGTCGACCGTGGTGCTCGCGCCGGACAGGCGCCCCAACCGCTCCACGATGCCGGGCCGATCGCTCGCGCGGCCCTGGTCACCGCCGCCCAGGCCGACGGCGAGCGCGAAGAACGCCACCAGCAGCACCGCCAGCGTCACCAGGACGACCTTCTGCCGACCGCTCATCGCTGCGCGACCGCCCCGGTCACCTCGGTGAAGCGGATCTGGTCCACGCCGGCGAAGTACCTGTCGGAGCCCTGCGTCTTGCCGACGACGACCAGCGTGAGCGTGTGCCGGCCGGGCCCGAGCCGGACGGTGCCCACGTCGGTGAAGCCCTGGAGGACGACCGTCGGGGTGAAGCCGAAGAAGGTGCTGCCGAGCTGCACACCGTCGACCTGCCAGATGGTGTTGGCGTAGTCGAAACTCGTCGTGCGTGTGGTCGAGAAGCGCCAGAGCGCCTCGGCGGGCAGCTCGACCGTGACACTCACCCGGTCGCCGGGCGCCAGGCCGGTGAAGAACAGTTGCGCGTCTTTCGACCAGGTGATGTCGCAGCAGTTCGGCTGCGCGTCGATGCCGGCGGCGGTCTTCGCCGGGGAATCCACCCGGGCACCGTCGACCAGGCTCTCCGCCTCCACCGTCACGACCCGTGGCGCGCCGGGGGTCGGTGTGCCGTCGGGGCGGGTCAGCAGGTAGCCGACCACGCCGGCGACCACGAGCACCAGCGCCGCCGCCGCGATCCACGGCCACGGCGTCCGCTTCGGCGCGGCGACCGCCTTGACCTCGTACGTCACCCGGCCGCTGGAGCGGGAACTCTCCTCCGGCGCGGTGTTGGCCGAGTACGCGAACCCGGTCATGTCGTAGCGGCGGGGCGCGGTGCCGGCCGGCACGGCGAGGCGGACCAGGAACGAGACCGAACCCTGCCCGGGCACCGTCCGCTGCGGCTCGGTGACGGTGAACCAGGCCCGCTGACTGCCCTCGCCGGGCGCCACGTCGAAGACGACGGTGTCCGGCGCGAGGCCCGGGTTGGAGACGGTGAAGGTCAGTTCGCCGTGGTTGGCGGCGTCCAGGGTGAACTGCGACGCGGCGGCGACGACGGCCCATTCGGTGGTCATGACGGCTCCTTAAGCGGACGGCGCCGCGGTCGGCTGATCCGGTGGCGGCGGGGCGGCGAGGACGACCTCGGCGGTGACCGCCGCGGGCTTCTCCGCCTCGACGATGCGGGTGATCACGGCGAGGTGGTCGGCGGCGACCGCCGGCACCCGCACCACGATGTGAAAGGGCCTCTCGTCGGGCTCGTCGATGGCGAAGCCGCTCACCCCGGTGGCCACCTCGAGGGCCCGGCGCATGCCGTACGGGGTGCCGCGCCAGCGGGCCAGCAGCGCGCCGTGGGCCACCAGGTCACGCAGCCGCCCGACCGGCAGGGGCAGCGGCGCGTCCGGTCGGTGCGACGCCACCACGTGGTCCATCGCCACCCAGCGGGTCAGGCGTACGACCATGTCGTCGGGCGCCCGGTACGGGTCGAACAGGGCGTCCACCTCGGCGAGGATCGCCTCGTCCGGAGCGTGCAGCCCCTCCATCACGTCCAGCAGCGCCCAGAGCACGCTGCCCGGCACGCACGCCCGCTGGTACGCGGCGGGCAGCAGCCGCTCAATCGCCGAGCGTCGCATCCTGGCGCACCACCTCGATGTCGTGCTCGCCGGAGCAGAGCAGCCACGTGTCCGGGACGGTCACCACGTCGGCGGTGGCCTGGTTGGCGCTGGCGGTCCAGGTGACCGCGTCGGTGCTGCGGTACACGCCGCGCTCACCACCGGCCAGCACCAGCCGGTCCGCCGCCGCGCCACCCGCGCCGGCCGCCGCTGCGGGACCACCAGCGCCGGCTGTCGTCGGGCCGCTCACCGCGACCGCGTCCACCGGCACGAACCGGGTCCGGTCGCGCAGCGGCAGCCCGCAGTTGACCGACACCGGTTGCCACTGTGGCTGGGCGGCCAGGGTGTCCAGCCGCAGCACACCACCGCTCTGCGTGGCGGCCACCACCTGCTGCCCGGCGAACGCGAGATCACGGCACGTGCCGCCGAGCCAACCGGCCTGCACCGACTGCCACTTGACGTCGGACTCGAACAGCCGGGTGCGGTGACAGCCCTGGCCGGGCTTCTTCGGGTCCGGCTCGCCCGCGCCGCTCCACAGCAGCGTGGCCGGGCCGTCGTACTGCACCGCGAGGACGCGGTTGTCCACGTTGGAGAGCCCGACGTGCGCGAAGCTGCCGGGCCGTCCGCCGGCCGTCGACAGGTACACCCCGAAGCTCGCCTGCGCCGCGACGGCCACGCCCGGCGCGCCGCGCTCGGAGACGAAGGCGCGGACGGCGTAGAAGCCCCGGTCGGCGTCGGACGGGTCGACGAGGATCTGCAACGGCACCGCGCCGGGCAGCAGTGACACCTCGTACAGCCCCGTGTCGGTCGCCACCAGCAGCGCCCCCGCGCCGTCGCGGTCCAGCCACGCCACGTCGGAGATGCGCGAGTCCAGGTCGGTCAGCAGCGACCACGTCTCGCCGAGGTCGGTGCTCAGGCGCACCCGGGACCCGCCCGAGGCGAGCACCGTCACCACGGCCACCGAGCCGGGACGGGCGACGATACCCGGCCGGACCGGGGCGGGAGCGGGCGCCACCCGCAGGACCGTCTCGTCGTCGTCGAACCGGCCGGCCGGCTCCCAGCCCGAGCCCGCGTTGCTGGAACGGAACAGCACCGGGCCACGCCCGGCGTACCAGGTGCGCGGTTGGTACGCGTCGACCGCGAGGGCGCGGACGTTTGCGTCGGGCGCCTCGTCGACCACGAACCGTACCGACTCGACGTACCGGACGCCCGGCTCGGCGTGCTCCAACAGCCGGTACACGTTGGACGCCCGCAACGGCTCACCGAACGGCCACCCGGTCGGGTTCAGCGCGGTGGGCAGCGGGCTGAGCGTCTGGTGCAGCCGGTCGTGGATGCGCCGCCGGACCGCGTCCACGTCCTCCTCCCGGCGCACCACCACGCGCGCCCGCACCGAGACCGCCTTGAACCGGGCCCAACTGGCCCGCGAGCGGATGCCGACCATCCGGCGCTGCTCCAGGTCCGTCTCGACGCGGTGCCGGGCCTCGGGCACCTCGTGCTCGCGCAGCACCGCCACCGGCAGGCGGCCGCCCGGGCGGGCCTCCGGCGGCACGTACGGCACCAGCACCACCTCGACCTCACCGGGGCGGGCGAAGCTGTAGACGGCCGAGCGGGTGAACGCGCGGGCCCGCACCACCGCGCCGGTGCTGGTGGCGAGGACCTCGAAGTCGCGGGCGGTGACCGCGCGCTGCTGGGCGAAGAACTCGTACGGGCCGCGTAGGAGCACCGACTCCAACGCCTCCATCTCCCGGCCGCCCGCCGCGGGCGTGGGGTTGTCGACGCGTACCCCCGGTAGTGGATCGCGCAGGTTGGTCAGCGTGCCGGCGGCGACGTTGCCGGCCGGACCGCCGCCGGCCCGGTACCAGAGGCGGACCTGCCGCCCGGCCGGCGGCACGGCCGCCACCGGGGTCGGCCCGGCGCTCTGGCCGGCGGACGGTCGCAGGTCCAGCGCCGGCGCGAAGGTGACGGTTCCCGAGCAGCGGTCGACCAGGTACGCCCTGGCCTGCGGGCCGAGCCCCGCGAAGCTGTCCACCCGCTGCCAGATCTCGAACGTGCGGCCCTCGTGCTCGCGGGCCGCCGCCCCCAACTCCACCGAGCCGGCCGGCACCTCCACCCCGAGCAGCAGGTCCAGCGACTCGCCGGTGTGCGCGAGGGGGGCGCGGGCCGCGCGTAGCACCTGGCCCGGCTGCCCGGTGCCGACACCCAGCAGTTCGGCGTCGACGGGCTCGCAGTGGTGCAGACGGACGGTCACCGACGACTCCCCGGCCGGCAGCATCGCCGGCTCGGTCGTGACGAACACGACGGGCCGTGGGTCCGCGCCGCGTGCCGCCGCGACCCGCAGGCCGGCCGGTATCCGCACCGCGGCGCGGTCGGTGCCGGCCCGCGTGAACACGACGTCCGCCCAGGCCGCGGTGGGCGCGTGCCGCGCCACGCCGAGCAGGTTCAGGAACTGCACGTACGCCTTCTCCGGCAACTGGTTCAGCCGGTAGATCATCACCTCGGTCAGGTGCGCGAACGCCTCCACCAGCGCCATGCCCGGGTCGTGCGCCGACAGGTCGGTCCAGGCGGGGCAGGACTGGCGGATTCGCTCGCGGGCCTCGGTGACGAGGTCGAGGAATCCCCGGTCGTCCAGATGCGGCACGGGCAGCGTCATGACGATTCTCCCGGTTCGTCCTCGGCGGGGAGCAGGTCCACGGAGAACACCAACTGGCCGGGCGTCAGGCTGGCCCGCACCCGGTAGTCCAGGCGGATCACCAGCCGCCACTCCTCGTCCGGGTCCGGCCCCGCGTCGGTGTCGATGACCTCGACGCGAGGCTCCCAGCGGGCGATGGCCTGTCGGACGTAGTGGATCGCCAGCCCGGCCGTGGTGTCGTCGTTGGGTGCGAAGATCAGCCGGTGCAGCCGGGAGCCGTACCCGGGTCGCATCAGCCGCTCGCCCGGCGTGGTCGACAACAACAGGAACAGCGCCTGTCGTACGCTCTCGTCGCCCTCGGTCATGGCCAGGCCGCCGGTGGCGGTGAGCGCCAACCCGCCGCTACGGCCGGCGTCGAAACCGGCGCCGACGAACCGGAACGCCCTCACCGGTCCGCCCCCAGGAAGCGCTGCCGGGGATCGCGGACGGTGTGGTGGACCGCGCCCGGTGGCGTGCCGTCGGTGAACCCCTCCAGGTGCGAGAGCACCACCCGGTGTCCGTCGACGCGCAGCCAGTCGCTGTAGCCCACGCGGACGGACAGCGTCCTGCCGCACGGTTTGATGGTCGGGCCGTAGTTCGGGCAGGCGACGATCTTGCGTCCCTCCGGGTCGTCGTCGACCAGCACCGGTACGGCAGCGACGGTCACCCACCGCTGCGAGGGCTGGTTCTCGACCCGGCCGTCGTGGTGACAGGTGATCACCGAGTCGCGGTGGATCCACCGCATCAGCCGCCTCCTTCGTGGTGGGCCTGGGCGAGCGAACGGGCCTGCTGCGCCGCGGTGGTCGGATCCTCGGTCGACTCGGCGTGCAGGAAGTCCACGCTGCGGGCGCGGACCACCATGGCCCGACCCGGCGCGGAGATGACCAGGTCGGTCGCCGCGTGCAGGGTGGCCAGGTCGGGCGTGAGTTCCAGCCAGCTGCCGCCCTCGGTGCCGAGCCGCAGGCTGCGCTGGACGTCGTCCACGACTATCGACTGGCCGCCGGCCGTGCGGAGCGTCCAGCGCCTCGCCCGACCGTCGTCGATGCCCGCGTCGTACGGCTCGACGGCCCCGAACAGCGAACCCAGCACGATGCCCGAGGCCGGCTCGCCGCCGGGCAGGACCACCAGCACGGTGTCGTCCGGATCGGGGAGCGCCACCAGTCCCTTGCCGCGCCCCGCGCCGGGACACAGCACGCCGAGCCATCCGGTGTCCAGGTCCCCGTACGCGGGCAGGGTCAGCCGTACCCGGCCCAGCCCGTCCGGGTCGGCCACGTCGGTCACGGTGCCGAGGGTCACCACCGCGCCGCCGGCCGCCGTGGGCACAGCGGCCGGTGGCCCGGCCTCCGGTGGCACGGTCGAGAACCGGGTCAGGTGCCCGTCGCCGTCCACCGTGTGCACCACCTCGGTCAGCACGTACGCCCCGGCGAGGGGGTCGGGCACACCCGTCAGGTCGATCCGCCGGCCCGGTCGTAGCGCCGGATCACCCTCGGCCACCCCCTCGGCGGTGGCCAGCGCGGCAGCACGCAGGTCGAGTCGCGCCTGGGCCAGCGCGGCCAACTCGTCGTCGCTGCGTCCCGGCTGGTCGACGGCGGTGCGTACCCCGTCGGCACCCACGTCGGCCGGGTCCGGACGGTCACCGGCCGGTCGACCGCAGCGCGCCTCGTCGGCCCGCTGGCTGATCGGCTCGGCCCGCTGTGGATGCCACCCCAGAGCGGCGCTCGGGCCGCTGGCCTGGTCCGCGTTCGTGGACAGCGACAGCGTGTGCACATCCGCGCCGAGGGTCAGTGTGACCGGCTCGCCGTAGCCGGCGAGGGTGACCAGTCGTACGCCGTCGCCGTCGGCGGCCAGGTGCAGTCCGGCCCGCCCGGCGACCTCGCACAGCAGCTCCAGATCGCTGTGCCGGTGCTGCACCAGCCGTTCCAGCCGTGGTCCGTCGTCCTCGGCCGTCACGGTCAGCCCCACCTCGCCGCACAGCTCCCCGGCCAAGCCCGCCGCCGTCACCGACGTGAACACCCGCAGGTCCTGCCGTTTGCGCAGCCGGTGCAACGCGTCGTACGCCCGCAGCCGCAGCACGGCCGCGCCGTCGGCGGCGTACTGGACCTCCACACAGGTCACCTCGCCGACGAACAGCGCGTCGGGATGGTCGGCGAGCCGCACGTCGAGGGTCGTGCCGGGCCGCACGGCGGGGTCGAGGGCGGCGGTGCCGGCGGCGGTGGCGAGCACCAGTTCGGCCTGGGTGGGCTGGTCGAGCCGGGCGGCCACCCGCAGCGAGCGGATTCGCCGGCGGGCCGCGGCGTCCAGCTCGACGCCGTCCAGCAGGACGGTCAGCGCACGGGGCGCGACGCTGGTCACAGCGTGCCCCCCGCGCCCGGGCTGGTGCTGCTCGGCGTGGCGGGCGTCGTGCCCGTCGACGCCGTCCAGCTCGCCGCCGCGGTGACGAGCGAGGCACCCATGGACGACGCCGCGCCGGCCACCGCCCGCGCCATCGCGCCGAGCGTCGACTCCGGCGCCTGGACGCCCGAGCCGGCGGCGGGAACCGCGAGGGTCGTACCGGCCGGCACCGCCAGAGGGTCGGTGATCCTGTTGTGCTCGGCCAGCAGCCGCCACCGCAGCGGAGACCCGAGCGCGTCGTTGGCCAACAGGTCGAAGCGCACACCGGACTGGCCCGGCTCGGCGGCGCCGTCGCCGGCGGCGACCACGGCGCTGCCCGGTGCGGCGGCCGGCGTGTTCGCCGCGGCCAGCTCCTCGGTGAACCCGGCCTGCGCCTGGTCGGCCGTCTCGGCGGCCCGCACCAACTTCAGTCGCAGCCAGGAGCGCCGTGGCGAACCCGTACCGGTGAACGCGTCGAACCGCTCGGCCACCGCGACGATCACGCCCGGCACGTTCCAGGTCTTGCCCCAGACCAGCCGGATCAGCGGTGGACGTAGCCAGCCGTGTTCGGCGGTGGAGTTCTCCGCCAGCATCCACAGCGGCCGGGTGAGCACCCGTACGTCGGTCGGACGGACCTGCGCCTGGACGAAGTCGACGTCGAAGAGCAGATCCAGCACCAGCTCCGTACGGCCCCCGCCGGTGAAGACCAGCGGGTCGTCGGCCAGTCCGGCGCCGGTGAGCTGCGCGCCGTCCGCACCCCGATGGCGTACGCCGGCGAGCCGGGTCACCTGCACGGTCTCCGGGTTGAGCAGGCAGTCCACCCGTTCCCCGGTGGAGTCGATGAGGAAGGCCACGCGTTCCATCAGCCACCCGCCTGTTCGCGGTCCAGCCGACGCTCGTGCGCCGTGTCCCGTGCCGGGCCGGGCACCGTCCACAGCGGTCGGTCATCCGGCAGAGCGGGCCACGGGTCCGCCCCCGGGGCGACGGCGGCCGACGGGAACGCCGCGCTCACCGGCCACCGCTCGCCGTTCTCGACCTCGATGGGGTACGTCCGGTTCCCCGAGCGAGGTTCCCGCCGCCGCACCTCATCGCCGCGCTGCGTGCCGTCGTACGGGTGTCGAGGGGCCTGCTGCGGTCCGCTCCTCGCGGGCTCCCGGTCTCGACCAACCCGGTGCCGGCTGGCGGGGCGCTCGGGAAGCAGGCTGCCGTGCTGCGGGGAGCGCCCGCCGGCGGGTTGCTCGGGGAGCCCGCCCGGCCGACCCGGTTCGTCCGGCAGACCGGGCCAGTACGCCTCGACGCCGCGTCCGTGCGGCCGTGCCGACGTCATGGACCCATCAGGAAGAGCGCCGAAATCGTGCAGGATCTCGCGCGGACCGGGCGCGGGGCGTCGGTGTGCGGCGGTCCGTTCGTCTCGACCCGGGGCGACGGAAGCGGACATCGTCCCCTCGACGCCGAGCGCTCCGAAGGCCCGCGTCACGCTGCCAGCCCCGAACGGCCCGCTCGTCGAGCCGGCACGCCCGCCGCCGTCCGCGCCGCCGCCGCCGTCCGCGCCGCTCGCCGAACCAGCGCTGCCGACGTGGGCCGCGCCGCTCGTCGACGCCGCGCCGCCGGAGCCGTCGGCTCTGCTCGCCGATCCGGCACCACCGGAGCGGGAAGCTTCGGTAGTCGGCCCCGCGCCGCCGGAGCGGGCCACTCTGCTCGGCGAACCCGCGCTGTCCGGGGTCGCCGGCCGGATGAGCGGGGGCCACCGGTCGGACCTGCTTCCCGGGTTTCCGGTGCCACTGGCTCCGGGAGCGTGCAGGGCACGACCACGAGCACGACCGGGCGGTTGGCCGGGCGTGCGCGGGTCGCCCGTCCCGGGTGGGTCGTCGGACCGGCCGTGCGTGGCGGCAGCCCGCCCGTCGGTCCGGTCGGTGATCGGCCGGGACGTTCCTGCGACCGGGTCGCCGGAGCGGTCCCGCCGCAGGGGAGCCGGTGCCGGTGGGGCCTGGTCGCGCGTCGGCGCCGCGGTGTCGAGGTCCACGTCCAGCTCGCGGAGCAGGCCGGGGGCGTGCGCGGCGACCAGGTCCAGCCAGTGCCGCGGTGGCTCCCCGAAGCGACGCGGCACGTCCGCCGGGGGTGCCGGGGGTGCCGGGGGGAGGCCGGTGGGGTCGACGCGTCCGGCGAGGCGCTGCACCGCGCCGGCCGCCGAGCGCAGGCGACCGGCCAGCCAGCTACGCGGGCGTCGGCGCGGCGGCACCGCCGGCCTCCAGTTCGAGTCCCTCGTAGCGCAGCGTCAGCGAGGCGATGGCGATCTCGTGGCCGACCGTGTTGAGGTGTGCGCCGCGCCACCGGGTGGGCCACGCGTCGATCAGGTTCCAGCGCAGCACCTCGGCGGTGCCCACCGAGTCGAGCAGCACCACCGACACGTTGCGGCGGTTGAGGGTGCCCTTGGCGGTGGCGCTCACCCAGTCCCACAGCTCACGGGACGCGGTGAGGCCGAAGTGCAGCGTCACCGGCTCGTACTCGGCCTGGCCGGGAACCATCCGGGTCGGTCCCGGGCCGTGCTCCCGGTACGGCTGCCCGGGGATGTTCACCTCCAGGCCGCTCATCTCGGTGAAGTGGCCGTTGGTGACGCCGTTGATGAGCAACCGGAAGTTGTACGCCCGGTACGGGTCGACCGGCGCGCCGGGCTGCGGGGTGGTGGGGGTGGCCATGTCAGCCTCCGATCGTCTCGGTCTCGGTGCCGCCGGCCCACTGGCTGAGCTTGAACACCACGAATTCGGCGGGCTTGACGACGGCGATGCCGATGTGGGCGATCACCATGCCGGCGTCGCGGACGTCCGGCGGGTTGGTCTCCTCGTCGCACTTGACGAAGAACGCCTCCTCTGGGCTGCGCCCGAGCAGCGCGCCGTCGCGCCACACCCGGGTCAGGAACGCCCCGATGTCGCGCCGGATCGAGCGCCAGAGGGTGAAGTCGTTCGGCTCGAACACCATCCAGCGGGTGCCGTTGGCGATGGCCTGTTCGATGGCGATGCTGAGCCGTCGTACGTTGAGGTAGCGCCATTCGCTGGCCTCGGCGGCGAGCGTACGGGCGCCCCAGACGCGGATGCCCTCGCCGGCGAAGTAGCGGATCACGTTGACGCCCTTGGGGTTGAGCACGTCGTGCTCGGGTCGGGTGACCCGGTAGCCGAGGTCGACGGCCCCGCGTACGGGTTCGTTGGCCGGTGCCTTGTGCACGCCGCGCAGCGCGTCGGTGCGGGCCCAGATGCCGGCCAGGTGCCCGCTCGGCGGTGTCAGTTCCAGCTCGCCGGAGATCGGGTCGCGGACCTGCAGGTACGGGTAGTAGAACGCCGCGTACTCGGTCTGCCGGGGCCGGTACGCCGGCGGTCCCTCCCCGCCGCCCGGTCCGGCGGCGGGCCCCGCACCCTCGGCGGGTTTCGGCGGCTTGCCGGAGGACGGAGTGGCGACGCGGGTCAACGCGGAGATGTCGTCGATGTCGGGGGCGGGGTCGCAGATCGCGACCATGGTGCGGGTGCCCTCGGCCATGCTGATCAGCGCCTCGTGGGACACCGGGTCGGCAAAGCCCGGAGCGGCGATGATGGAGATCTCGTCGATGGCCTCCAGCAGTTGCAGCCCGCCGCGTTGCTTGCCGGTGCCGGTGATCGCGCCGCCCTCGCCGACGTTGACCACCCAGCAGCGGGCGCCGCCGTTGTCCAGGAAACCGAAGACGGCCCGTGCGAGCGGGGTGCTCTCCACCTCGTCCCCCTCGGCGAACAGCCGCAGGAACTCGGACCAGTTGTTGACCGGCACGGCCTTGCCCAGGTGGGCACCGCGGTTCGGGGCGACGCCGACGAACGCGGCGATGCTGGTGCTCACCGGTCCGATCGGTCGTGCGCCGCTGGGGACCTCCTCGACGTAGATGCCGGGGGAGAAGTAGCTGGGCATCGGTCCTCCTGTGCGGGTGGGCGTCAGTGGGGCGGTGGCGCGCAGACGATGACGATGTCGTCGTCGTCCGCGTCGACGTCGGCGGTGAGCACGAGCCCGCGCCCGCTCAGCCGCAGCCGTACCGGATGGGGGTGTTCGGGGTCGTGCGGAACCCCGGCGATCAGGAACCGGCCGTCGGGCCCGGTGCGGGTCGCGGACGCGGTGCCGGGCACCTCGACGCGCATGGCGGCGAGGGGCTGGTCCTGCGGACCGACGACCCGGCCGGCGAGCGCGCGCACCGCGACCTGACGCAGCCGCAGCGGTTGCAGGACCGGGGGCGCGGCCGGCGTCGGGTGGTCCACCTGAGCCGGTACGTCGAGCAGCAGCGCCGGGCGGGGCGCGGCGCCCAACGCGCTCCACAGCTCCGCCGCGCCGGCTTCCAGCACCACGTCACAGGTGCCGTCGCGGGTCGCGGCGGTGAGCACCCGGTCCAGGGCGGTGAACGCGGCCGGCCCGGCCACGCAGAGCAGGTAGCGGACCGTGAACCGGTACGGCTCGCGGACCGCGCCGCTGGACCGGGTCTGCCGGGCCGGGCGCAGTTCGAGGGGCCACAGGGTCAGCCCGTCGGCGTCGCCACCGGCGCGGGGCGGGCCGATCGGGACGGGTTCCCCCGCCGCGCTTCTCAGCCAATCGACAAGCGCGGCGGTGGCCGCCTCGATCGGTCCGCGCCCGTCGGCGGTCATCGCGGCGGCGTCCCCTGGATGCGGTACGCGATGGCCTCGTTCCACACGTGCGGGTAGACGCCGATCTCGAAGTAGCGGGTGAACCGGTTGATCGGCGCGTTGGTGTGGTCGTGGTAGAGCAGCCAGATCGGCGCGATGGTGAACAGCACGTAGTTCGCCAGCACCAGCGGGATGTAGAGCGGCCCGAGCAGGCGCGCCTGGAAGATGTGCACGTCCTCGTGGCGTTGGATGCTCGGGCTGGAGCCGGCGCAGACGGTGCCGATGGTGGTGGCGTAGCGCGGGGACACGCCCTCGATCAGGCTGACCCGGCCACTGGCGGACGACGCGGGCCGGTCGAGTGAGTGTCCGAAGACGAGGTGCGCGACCAGGTAGATGGCCCCGACCACGGTGTTGAGCAGGCTCCACGTGTGGTCGACGACGAAGAGGAAGATGCCGCGGGCGTCCGGGGCGTACACCCCTGCGGAGGTGACCGCCCAGCCGAACACCGCCCCGACCAGCAGGCCCACGACGGCGCCGATGAGCAGGCCGATCGGGCCGCCGGCCAGGAGGCCGAGGACGGCGCCGGCAGCCATCTGGATCACCGCGCTGAGAATGCCGAAGATCATGACGTCACCCCCTCAGACCCAGGAGCGGAAGACGCGGGGCTCACGGCCGCTGGCGACCTGCGTGGGCGTCGCCTGCCGGTTGCCGGGTGGGAACTGGTTGACGCCGAGCGCGGCCGAGAAGATCACCAGCGCGTTGAAGAACGCGATGATCCACTTTTCGCCGCCGGCGTCGTCGGCGAACGCCGCCGACACGTAGGACAGCAGCAGCGCGATCGCGATGGCGATCCACTTGCGGAGCTTGTCGCCGCTCGGGCCGATCAGGCCGCCGATGACGTTGGTGGCCAGCAGGGTGGCGGCGCTCGCGCCGGCGAGGCTGCCCAGGGCTGCCCAGGTGAAGAGATCGTTCACGGCGATCCCCCCTTTTCTGCGATGGTGCGACCGGGGATGTGGTGGTGGTGAGGCCGGTGCTCCCCTTGAGGAGCACCGACGCCGGTCGCCGTCGTCGCGGGGCGGCCGGAGCCGGGACGTGGCCGGCGGGGCCGGCCACCGGATGGATCAGCCGGGCCCGGGCGCGCCGGCGGGCGGCCCCGGCGGGGTCGGGCCGGGAACGGTCGGGTCGGTCGCGGCCGCACCGGGTGCCGCCGGCGCCGCCGAGCGACGCCGACGCAGCAGGAGTACGACCACAGCGGTGAGGACGAGCAACAGGAGTACGCCCCCGACGACCAGCAGCCACGGGAAACCACCCGAGTCGGTGTCGGCGGCCGTCGGCGAGGCCGAGGGGCGGGGCGGTGCCTCGGCGACGGCGCGCAGCTCCGTCGGCTTGTCCTGGTTGGAGTCGACCTTCCAGGTGACCGATCGACCGTTGACGGTGCCATTGGTGTCGATCACCCGTCCGGGAAAGGTCACCGAGATCTCGAACGACATCAGCTTGAGGAATGCCTGCTGCTGTTGAGGATTCTGCTGGGCAGCTTTCCCGCCATATTTCTTCGGGTCCAGCGGTAACGTGAAACGGTAGAAGTCGCCGTCCCGGACCAATTTGACGCTCGCGCTGTCGAAGCCCGCCAGCGGTGCCCTGCGGTAATTGATCTGGGTGCCGAAGAGTTTGCTGTCCTCGTAGCCTGTCTCCTCGCCGGGAGGCAGCGCCGGAATGTTCTGCCGCAGCTCGGCGAACGCGGCCGGGATGTTCTTGTTCTGGGAGCTCAGTACGGACTTCTGGGTCGTCAGCAGCAACTGCCCGTCGACCGTGTCGTCGGCGTTGACGGTGAGCCCCATGTTGAGTTGCATGCAGCCGCTCAATGCGGCGAGCAGCAGGAGACACACCGCGACGCGGAGTGCCCTACCGCGGTTGACTCTCCTGTTCATGCGCTCAGTGTGTGTGATCGCTTTCACCATCAGCAGTCAGCGATCGGTCACTAGGTAGTCGCCGATTGTACCGGCGGGCTGTCGTATGTGGCCGAGGCCGAGAGCGGTCCCGAAGAATAGACTGAAGCTTTGCGCCGTCGGCCGGATTGAGCGGTGACTCAGCCCTGCGGCGGCCGCCAGTCGACGCACCAGGTCATGCTCCGCAGCGTGACGCTGGCCGGGACGAGGCGCAGCGCGGCGGTGCGGGCCGCGAGGGCGACAGGGTTGCGCAGTTGCTGGCCGTACCGCCCGGCGCGCAGGGACGCACGGGCGATGGCCTGGGTGCGGGGGCGACGCTGCTCGTCGTACACCGCCAGGGCGGCGGGCAGCCCCTGCGCACCCCCGGCGCAGGCCGCGCCGAGCACCACCGCGTCCTCGATGGCCTGGCCGGTGCCCTGCCCGAGGTTCGGCGTCATCGCGTGGGCCGCGTCGCCGAGCAGGGCCACCCGTCCCCGCACGTACGACGGCAGCCCCGTGGCCAGGTGGTGGATGTCGTTGCGCAGGACCACTCCGGGTGGGGTGGCCGCCAGCAGCGCGGGGATGGGGTCGTGCCACGTGCCGAAGTGCTCCCGAACCGCCGCCAGCTCGTCCGGGGTGTGGCCGCCGGGCGGGGCGTTGCGGGCCGCGTACCAGTAGAGCCAGCCGTCGCCGATCGGCACCATGCCGAACTCGGCGGCCGGGCCCCAGGTGATCGCCGTCGGGATCGGCTCCGGGAACGCGATGGCGGCCCGCCAGGCCGTCGTGCCCGCGTACACCGGGACGGGGATCTCCGGCCAGAGCTGGGCGCGCAGCCGGCTGCGCAGGCCGTCGGCGCCGACCACCAGGTCGGCGTGCAGGGTTCGCGGGCCGTCGGGCCCGCGGTAGCGCACCGTCGCGTGGTCGGAGTCGGAGTCGACGTGCTCGACCTCGGCACCGGTGTGCAGCGACGACGCGGGCAGCGCCTCGCGCAGGATGCGGTGCAGCGTGGCCCGGTGGACGCCGAGCGCGCTGGTGCCGAGCTGTCGGACCATCTCTGCCGCGTCCATGCGGGACAGCCACCGGCCCCGCCGGTCGCGGACCCCGCCGGGAGCCTCGGCGTGCGCGTTGGACCGCAGGGCCGAGCTCAGGCCGAGGGCGTCCAGGGCGCGTAGCGCGTTGGCCATCAGGCTCAGCCCGGCGCCCACCTCGCGCAGTTCGGGGGCGCGTTCCAGCACGGTGACCCGCCAACCACGCCGGTGCAGGGCGAGCGCCGCGCTCAGCCCCCCGATGCCGCCGCCGACCACCACCGCGTGTGGCTCATCCATGTCGTCCGCCCTTCTACACCTGTAGAAGAGGGATACTACCGGCGCACCGCGCAGAGGAGGAACCCCGTTGAACGCCCGCGCCCACCGGATCGCGCTGCTGACCGACGCGGCCATCGAACTGATCGCCGACGGCGGCATGCGGGCGCTCACCCATCGGGCCGTCGACGCGCGCGCCGAGCTGCCACCCGGCACCACCTCGGCGTATCTGCGCACCCGGCAGGCGCTGATCGAGGCGGTCGTGCAACGCCTCGTCGAGCGGGACCGCCTCGACCTGGCCGCGAACGACCTGCCGACCGAGCCGCCCGCCCCGGTGCCGGGTCCCCGGCTGGACAGCGGCGACCTCGACCAGCTCGCCGCCGGGGTCGCCGAGGTGCTCGACCGGTGGATGAGCGTGGGACGCAGCCGCACGCTGGCCCGCTACGCCTGCCTCCTGGAGGCGGTGCACCGCCCCGAGCTGCGCGGCATCCTGCAACACGGCACGGGCATTCGCGCGCAGGCACGCGACCTGCTGAGCCGGGCCGGCGCCACCGACCCCGACCGCCAGGGTGACCAGTTCGTCGCGTACGTCGACGGGCTGCTCTTCGACCGTCTGGTCGGCGCGGGCGCGCTCACCGCCCCGCCCTCCGGCAGCGCGGCCAGCCGCGCCGACCTCGCCGACGCCGTCCGTACGCTGCTGCGCGCCCTGACCGGACGTTGAGCGGGCCCGGACTGCGCGCCGGACGGGGCGCTCGCCGCCGACCTGGACGGGCAGGAGGACGTCGCCGACCAGCACGCCCTGCGGGCGGACGACGCCGCGCTGGCCGCCGTCCGTACCGCCGGGCAGCTCTTCGGCTCGACCCAGCCCCTTCCCCTCGCCATGATCATCGGTCAGGTCCGGGCAACGGCCATCGACCTGCTGCGGGGCGTGCACCCCGACGACGCCGCCGTCCTGGCGCGCGTGGACGAGGCCCTCGGACTCCCCGCCGTCTGACCCGGCCCGGCGATCCGGTCAGCCGGTCAGCCAGTCGGTGGCGGTCTCGCGGACCCGGGCGGGCAGGTCGTGGCCGCCGGCGAACTCCTCGTAGGTGACGTCGTAGCCGATACCGCGCAGGTGTGGCACGAAGCGGCGGCTGCACACGTCGATCGGCAGGACTCGGTCGTCCACCCCGTGCGAGACGAAGATCCGTGGTCGCCCGCGGACGACTGGCGGCGCGGCGAAGCCGGGGGAGAAGGCCAGCACCGCGTCGACCAGGTCGCCGTTGGCCAGGCCCAGCGAGAGCGCGTACGAGGCGCCGTCGGAGAAACCGCCAAGCGTCACACCGGCGACCGGGTAGCCGTCGAACGCGCTGGCCAGCAACGCGTCGATGTGCCCGACGTCCACCCCGAAGTCACCGGCGATCAGGTCCCAACTGGTCGCCGACGACTGAGGGGCGATCAGCAGCAGGCGGTACGCGTCCGCGACCGGCAGCAGCAGGTCCAGTCCGTGCCGGGCGGAACCCCCCGCCCCGTGCAGCAGCACCACCAGCCGGTAGGGGGCGCGGTCGGCCGCCGGCTCCGGCACGTACGCCATCGCCGGCCTACCGCCGTCGCCGCCGGGCAGCGGCACGACACCGGTGGGCCCGGTCACCACCGGCGGGTGCGGGCGAGTGGTCAACCGGCCGTCCCGGGAGCCCTGCGCGGGCGCTCGGCTCGGCGGCGCGGGGTCGGACACGGGCCACCAGCTCCTCGCGGTCGACGAGAGGTGCGAGGCGGTTACCCGGCCGGCCGCCCGTTAACCGGCGGGACGCTCAGGCGCTGTCGCGGGCCACCAGCGCGGACGGGAAGAGCGTCACCGGCGCTCCCGGACGACCGGCCAGCACGGCGGCGGCCGCCGCGGCGGCGATCCGGCCCACGGGGTGGCTCGCGGTGGTCAGCGCCGGCGCGGTCATGCCGGCCAGCGGGATGTCGTCGAAGCCGGCCACCGCGACATCCCCGGGCACGCGCACACCGTCCTCGCGCAGCGCCACGATCACGCCGAGGGCCGTCTCGTCGCTGATCGCGTAGATCGCGTCGACGTCCGGCCAGCGGCGCAGCGCCTCGCCGGCCGCCTCCCGGCCCCGCTCCGCCGTGAAGTCTCCCTGCACGACCCGCTCGGGCAGGCCGGCCTGGCGCATCAGGTCGCGGTACGCCCGGACCGGCCGCTGCGCGCACGGCAGCCAGCGCGGACCGGTCACCATGGCGATGCGGCGGCGGCCCGTGGCGTACAGGTGGCGCAGCACCGCGTCGGTGCCGGCGGTGTTGTCGACGTCGAACGACGGCACCGTGGCCGAGCCGATGCCGATCGAGGCGATCCGGCCGTACAGTGCCCGGGGCACCGCCTCCAGCAGGTCCTCGGTGGTGTTGACAAGCACGACGCCGCACACGCTGCGATCGGCGGCGAGCTGGTCGAGCCCGTGCGGTTCGCCCAGCGACAGCCAGTGCAGCGCCACTCCGACGCCGGCCGGCGCGCACACCCGGGCGGCCGAGCCGACCACCTTGTGGACGTACGGGTCGTCCAGCACCGCGGCGCTGGTGCCCAGGGCGGCCACCACCAGCCGCACGCCACCGCCGCGTACCAGTGCCCGGGCGGCCGGGTTGGGCACGTAGCCGAGCTGGTCGGCGGCCGTCGCCACCCGCGCCCGGGCGGCCGGCGAGGCGAACCCCGTGCCGGCGATCACCCGCGAGGCGGTGGACCGGGACACGCCGGCGGCCCGGGCGACGTCCTCCAGCGTGGCCGGCCGGTGCGCCGCTGCCGTCATCGTGCCCTCCCCCGGCGCCCGCCCGGTGCGGGCGTACGCCTGCCAGGAATCATCCCCCGACCTGCGGGCTCCCGGTAAGGGGTGGTGGCCCGCTTGTGGTGGTAGCGCTCTCAGGTGTGCGATCGTGCGAGAAGATCACCCCAAGGAAGAGGACCACCCCGTGAGTGCCCCCACCAGTCCCGCCGTCGCCCGGGACGCCACCGTCCCGGCGCGGGCCGTCCGGCTCGCCCGCAACGGCGTCGCCCTGACCTTCACCCTGAACGGCCTGGCCGTCGGCAGCTGGTTCTCCCGGGTGCCGGCCGTCCGGGAGGCGCTGGACCTGTCCGCCGGCCGCCTCGGGCTGCTGCTGCTGGCGCTGAGCGTCGGCGCGCTGCTCGCCATGCCCACGTCCGGCCTGCTCGCCCAGCGCCTCGGCTCGGCCCGCACCGTGACCCTCGCCACCGTGCTCGTCGCGATCGGCCTGATCGTGGCCGGGCTGGGCGCGACGGTCGCCGGGTCGGCCGTCGTCGTCGCGCTGGGGATGGTCGCCTTCGGCTACGGCTCCGGAGCCTGCGACGTGGCGATGAACGTCGAGGGCGCAGCGGTGGAGCGCCGGTTGGGGCGTACCGTCATGCCTCGCTTCCACGCTGCCTGGAGTCTCGGGTCGGTGGCCGGCGCGGGCTTCGGCGCGGGCGCGGCCCGGCTGGACGTGCCGGTCGGCGCGCACGTCGCAGTCATCGCGGTGGTGGTGCTGGCCGGCACCGCGTTCGCGTCCCGGGCGTTCCTGCCGCAACCTGTCGTCGACGCCACCGACACCTCGACCGACACCAGTCCGGCCGGCCGCCGTCGGGCCCAGCTCGCCGCGTGGCGCGAGCCGCGCACCCTGCTGATCGGGCTGTTCGTGCTGGTGGCGGCGTTCACCGAGGGCAGCGCCAACGACTGGCTGGCGGTCGCGTTCGTGGACGGCCGCGACCTCAGCGAGGCGGCCGGTGCGGCGGTGTTCGGCGTGTTCGTCGTCGGCATGACCCTCGGTCGTACCGCCGGCACGGTCGCCCTGGACCGCTGGGGCCGGGTGCCGGTGCTCTGCGGCACCGTCCTGCTCGCCGCCGCCGGCGCGGCGCTGGCCGTGCTGGCCGGCTCGGGGCCGGTGGCCATCGTCGGCGTGGCGCTGTGGGGGATCGGCGCGTCGCTGGGCTTCCCGGTCGGCATGAGCGCGGCGGCCGACGAGGAGGCGCACGCGGCGGTACGGGTCAGCGTGGTCGCGGTGATCGGCTACACGGCCTTCTTGGGTGGCCCGCCGCTGCTGGGGCTGCTCGGCGACCACGTCGGCATCCTGCGGGCGCTGCTGGTGGTGCCGCTGCTGCTCCTGCCGACGCTGGCGCTGGTGCCGACGCTGCGCCCGCCGGTCGCCGCCGGGCAGGCGCCGGCTGGGCAGGCTCCGGACCAGCAGACACCGGCTGCGCAGACGCCGGCTGAGGTCGCCGCCGGGCAGGCGTCGGCAGCACAACCAAACTAACCCGCATCGTCGCATCGCGGTATCAGGTGCGCGGCCGAGTGCGCCGCGCGCCCGCCGTGGCTACGGTCGCCCGATGCCAACCGACGAGATCACCGCCGCCGCGGCGGGCACCTGGACCCTGGGCGACCGCACGGTGCGCCGGATGGGCTTCGGCTCGATGCGGATCACCGCGAACCCGGACCGCGAGCGTGCGATAGCGCTGCTGCGCCGCGCGGTGGAGCTGGGTGTCAACCACATCGACACGGCCGCGTTCTACGTCTCACCCGGCGGGACCCTGCGGGTGGGCACCGGACCCGCCCGGTACGCCACCGAGCTGATCCGGGCGGCCCTTGCCCCGTACCCCGAGGATCTGGTGATCGCCACCAAGGTCGGCTTCGGCTACGACCCGGTGGACGGGTTCATCGAGGCGGTCACCCCCGCGCAGTTGCGCGCGCAGGTCGAGGAGAACCTGCGTCGTCTCGGCCGCGACCAGCTCGACGTGGTGAACCTGCGGCTCGGCCGGGGGCCGGGCACGTGGCCGCTGGCCGAGCGGTTCGGTGCCCTGGCAGAGCTGCGCGACGCCGGCCTGATCCGGCATCTCGGGCTGTCCAACGTCCGGCCCGAGCAGCTGGATGAGGTGGCCGCCATCGCGCCGGTGGTCTGCGTGCAGAACAACTACGGGGTGGACGCGTACCGGGAGCAGGACGCCTTCGTCCGGGGCTGCGGCTTGCGGGGGATCGCCTACGTGCCGTTCTTCGCGCTGGCCGGAACGTCCCGGGAGGCGGGCGTGACCGCCGCGCCGGGCCCGGCCGTCGAGGCGGTCGCCCGCGAGCACGGCGTCACCCCGTCGCAGGTACGTCTGGCCTGGACCCTGCACCAGGGCCCGCACGTCCTCGCCATCCCCGGCACCGGCGACCCCGCCCACCTGCGGGACAACATCGCCGCCGCGTCCCTACGCCTAACCCCGCAGGATCTGACCCGCCTACCCTGACCCCCGCCCCGCCCCGCCCCCCTACCCGCCCGCCCCCTACCCGCCCGCCCCCTACCCGCCCCCCCTGCCCGCCCCCCCTGCCCCTGCCGCTGCCGCTGCCGCTGCCGGTGATCATGAAGTTATTGCCATGGATGCCGGCGTGTCGCGTTCATAACTTCATGATCACCGGAGCCAGACGCGTAGGGGGCCCGCGGGGGCGAAGCCGGCTCGGCGGGCCGGGGGCAGGTCGGGTGCGGACTCGTAGCCGACCAGGGGCACGTCGGGTCGGGTGACGACGACTGCACGCCAGATCTCGTCCGGGTCGTCCGTGCTGCTGAACAGGTTGGAGACGCCCGACGGGTCGTCGCCGCTGACCACCGCCCCACCCACCACCGCGCCCCGCCCGTCGTGGCGGGCCAGCACCCGGATTCGCGGGTCGGCCAGCAGCGCGGGGCGGAACAGCTCCCCGCCGCCGTGCGCGCTCGCCCAGGCCGCGAGCCCCTGCGCCGTGGTGACCGCGTCGAGCGGCGCGCCGGCCGGCGGATCGCCCGGTGCGCGGTGGATCCACTGCGCCTCGAAGAGCACCCGGAACCCGTACGCCGCCAGGTCGAGTTCGGCGAAACTGTCCTTCACCGACGCGCCCGTCCCGGCGTCGATCCGCGCCAGCAGCGCGTCGGGGTCGACGCCGGGACGCAGGGTGACCGCGTCCGGATACCAGGGCGTGGAGCGGTGGGGCACCGACCACGCCTCGGCGTCGATCCGGCCGACCAGCCCGTGACTGGCGCACACGGCATCGCACCATTGCGCGTTGTTGTGCGCCGCCGCCTCCCGCACGTCGTCCGACACGCCCGGCAGCCTAATCGGTGAGGACGACGAGCCGCTGGGTCGCGCGCGTCATCGCCACGTACCTGTCGACCGCCCCCTGGATGCCCTCGCCGAACGCCTCCCGGTCGACGAGGACGACCAGGTCGAACTCCAACCCCTTGGACAGTTCCGGGCTCAGCGACCGGACGCGATCCGTCGCCGGCCGGAACGTGGGCTCGCCGATGACGCAGGCGATCCCGTCGGCGTGCTCCGCGAGCCAGTCGTCGACGATCGCGTCCAGGTCGCGCACCGACCCGTGGGTGACCGGGATGCCGTTGCCGCGGATCGAGGTCGGCACGTTCGCGTCCGGGAGCACGGCCCGGATGACCGGCTCGGCCTGCGCCATGACCTCCCGGGGCGTCCGGTAGTTGATGGTCAGCGAGGTCAGGGTCACCCGGTCGAGTCCGACGCGGGCGAGTCGTTCCCGCCACGACCCGGTGAATCCGTTCCGGGCCTGGGCGCGGTCGCCGACGATGGTGAAGCTGCGCGACGGGCAGCGCAGCAGGAGCATCTGCCACTGCGCGTCGGTCAGCTCCTGGGCCTCGTCCACGACGATGTGCGCGAACGGACCGGCCAGCAGATCCGCGTCGGCGCTGGGCAGGACGGCCTCGTCGACCAGCGCGTCCTGCAGGTCCAGCTGACGCAGGCTGGACAGCACGCCCTCGCCGTCGTCGTAGGTGTGTGCCTCGATCAGCTCGTCGACGACCGCCGCCATGCGCGCCCGCTCGGTGGCGATCGTCGCCTCGCGTCGGCGGTTGCGCCTCGACGCCTCCGGGTCGCCGAGCCGCTGCCGTGCCGCGTCCAGCAGCGGCAGATCGGCCACCGTCCACGCGCGGGCGTCTGCGCGCTGGAGCCGGCGGACGTCGTCGGGGGCGAGCCACGGGGCGCATCTGCGCAGGTACGCGGGCACGGACCACAGGTCCGCGACGATGTCGGTCGCGTCGAGCAGCGGCCAGGCACGGTTGACCGTCGTACGGAGTGTCGCGTCGCGCCGCAGCGTGGCGCGCACGGCGTCCTCCGGCTCGTCGCCGTCGTACCTGCCGAGCAGGATGTTCAGCAGCTCGTCCCAGATCTCGTCGCGGGCCTCGTTGTGCGGGGTGCCCGGTCCGGGCGCCTCGAACGCCTGGGCCCAGTCGTCCGCGCTCAACCGGACGTCGGTGTCGCCGGCCGCGACCGTGAGCGCCGTCGTGGGTGGCTCCTCGTAGAACCGGACGGCCGCGTCGATCGCCCGTACCAGGCCCACCGAGGCCTTGAGCCGCTCCACCTCCGGTTCGGTCTCGACGACCGCCGACGCACCCTGGGGCACCAGGTCACGCAGGGTGCAGGTCTGCACGTCGTCCTCGCCGAGGCTGGGCAGGACGTCACCGACGTACGCCAGATAGGGCTGGTGCGGCCCGACGAACAGCACCCCACCGCGGCGCTGCCGCAGGCGCGGGTCGGAGTAGAGCAGGTACGCGGTGCGGTGCAGGGCGACGACCGTCTTGCCCGTACCCGGGCCACCGTCGACGACGAGCGCGCCGTCCGACCCGGCGCGGATGATCGCGTCCTGGTCGGCCTGGATGGTGCCGAGCACGTCGCGCATCCGGGCCGACCGGTTGCCTCCGAGGCTGGCGATGAACGCCGACTGGTCGTCGAGCGCGGCGTGCCCCTCGAACCCGTCCGGGGTGAACACCTCGTCCCAGTAGTCGCTGATGCGGCCGAGCGTCCAGCGGTACCGACGTCGGCTCGCCAGGCCCATCGGGTTGGCGTGCGTCGCGCCGAAGAACGGCTCGGCCGCCGGGGAGCGCCAGTCGAGCAGCAGCCGGCGACCATCGCCGTCGGTGAGGCCGAACCGCCCGATGTAGACGGGCTCGGGGTCGTCCGCGTGGACGACGCGGCCGAGGCAGAGGTCCAGGCCGAACCGACGCAGGGCGCGCAGGCGGCTCGTCAGCCGGCGGACCTCCTCGTCCCGGACGACCGCCTGGCGACCCTTGCCGGCGGGCGCCCGACGCTCGGCGTCGAGGCGGTCGGACAGGTCGGCGATCGACCGTGCGAGGCTCGCCGCGATCGCGGCGAAGTGTTGCTCGTCGCGGGCGATGAGAGCCGGGTCGGCCTTGGCGGCACGGTTCTCGGGCAGGTCGAACACACTGGTCGCCGCCGACGACTCGTTCATACGCATGGCTCCCGTTTCCGCAGGTCATGGCCTTGGACGGGTCATTCTGCGGGACGCCGGGGGCCTTGCCGCAAGTCCCCCCATGCGGTATATGTTGGATATGGCGGGAGGGTCGTCCCCGTCCTCAGGGCTTCCGTTCGGCGTAGACGAGATCCATCGTGTCGGTGCGCCCTGCCCACCGCAGGTCGAGATGCCAGCACCCCGCACGGGGCATGTCGATGATCGACGGGCCCGGCCCTCCGGGGACTGCCCTGATCACCCTGGTGTCGGTGCCGTCCAGCGTGGCGGTGATCTCCAACGTGGTCGAAGCGGCCGTGGCCGGCGACGTCGTGGTGGGCCGCGCCACCCACAGGATCTTGTTGCTCGACCCGTCCGGTCGGACCTGCGCCAGCGGATCGCCGAACAGCACCGCCGCGATCTCGCCCCGCGCGCCGATGCTGTGCGGGGCGCGGGCGTCACCGGTGAACCCCGCGTCCGCCCAGTCGGGCAGCGTCCCCGTCTCGACCCGCGCCGTGCAGCCGGTGGCCGACGTCGTGGCCGGGCCGTCGGCGGGTATCGCCGTGACCGAGGCGTTCGTCGACGTCTCCGCCCGGCCGGCGGCCGTGCAGGCCGTCAGCAGGAGGACCGTACCCAGTAGGAACCTGCCCCAGGTGACCATTGCGCTCCCTCTCGAAGAGACGTGTGCCCCGTACCAGGGGGACACCGCTCGGGCCGCGCAGGTTCCGGGAGAGTTAGAGCAGCGACTCGGCGATCGCCACCGCCTCGGCTCGCGTGCGCGCGCCCTCCAAGCGGTAGGTCACCCCGCCCTGCTCCCAGATCAGGGTCGGCGCGGCGAGCCGGGCGGCCTCCTGACGGATCTGGCCCGACCGGTCGACGTAGGACAGCACGTGGGGACCGTCGACCCAGATGGCGAAGTCGCCGTCGACCTGCGTCCACTCCGTTCCCGCACGGCTGGTCCGTTTGTGGAACGCGAGGTCGAGGCGACCGTCGAACGCGTCGAGGCGCAGCGAACCACCGTCGTAGAGCACCGTCGCCACCCGGTACGCGCCAGTGCCGTCGGGATCGGCGATCGACACCCGATCCGGCGGACCGAGCGCGGACGGCACACGGATCGGGAAGCGCACCGCCCGTCGCGCCTCGTCGAGGCCCACCGTCCGCAGCGACGGCAGGGGTGACGGCTCGCCGCCGGGCGACGACGGCGTCGGCGACGTGGCGATCTCGACGCCCGCGAAGCGCAGCACCTCCCCGACGGCGTCGGCGACGGCGGCGCGCGTCGGCGGCAGCGCCGCGACCAGCAGGGCCACGAGCGTCGCCGCGGCGAGGGACCGCCACCGACGCCGTCCGCGTACGTCACGGACGAGACGGTCGTGTACGCGTGCGGTCACGTCCGGCGCGTCCGGCGCCGCCAGCCAGGCGCCGAGGTCGTGCAACTCGGCTTCGAGGCCGCGCAGCTCCGCGTCGAGGTCGCCGGCGTCCCGGCCGAGGTCATCCATGGTGCGCCTCCTCGTCGACGAGCAGGGCGCGCAGTTTCGCCAGCGCCCGCGAGGTCCGCGACTTCACCGTTCCCCGGGGCCAACCCAGCATGACGCCCGTCTCCTGCTCGCCGAGGTCGAGGAGGAACCGACAGACGATCACCTCGCGGTCCCGTTCCGGCAGTTGGCGCAGGGCCGCCACCAGCTGGGCGCGGCGCTCACCGGCGAGGACCGCGCCGACCGCGTCGTCCCCGGCGATCGCGGGCGAGTGGGCCGCCGCCGCCCGCAGGACCAGGCCGTCCCGGCGCGAGCGGGACCGGTGCAGGTTGCGGGTCTCGTTGGCGACGATCGCGAGCAGCCAGGAGCGGAAGGACGCCTCCCCCCGGTACCGGGACAGCTTGCGGTACCCCTTCACGAACGCCTCCTGGACGACGTCCTCGGAGTCCGGTCCCGCGCCGAGCAGCACCGCCGTCCGGTACGCGGACGCGGTGTGCCGGGCGACCAGGAGGTCGTACGCCTCCAGGTCACCGGCTCGGGCGCGGGTGACGAGCACGTCGTCGTCCAGGGGAACCTCCGGTTTGGGTCGCACTGCTGACACCGCCCGCGCGTGTCGGGTTCCGCCCGGGACCCGGTGAGTCAGATTTTTCCCACCCGCCGTGCAGCGTATTGCCAGGAATCGGTGCTGAACTGGAGGTGGAGTCGAAGGAGAGGGGCTGGGCATGGGCTGGTTCAACCGGCGGTCACGAAGCGCCGAGGCGACCCCGACGAAGCTGGACCGCGAGGCCACCCGGGACGACCTCGCCGCGTTGGAGGCGTTCGTCGCCAGCCGGCGCGGGGTGGAGTTCTACCTGGAGCCGGAGACGACCGCCACCGACACCACAGTGGTCGCGATCGCCCACGACGGCGAGTGGATCCGCCGCCGCACCGGCACACCCCGGGCGGCCGGCGACATCGCCCGCAAGCACGCGGTACCGCTGTACGAGGCGGCCCGCACCGGCTATCCCGAGCGGATGCGGGTGTGGAATCGGGCACACCCGGAGCGCCGCGCCCGCTGAGACACATCCGGCCGCAAGCCCACCCCTGTCCTGCCGCCGACGCGGGCCAGGGGGCTCTGCGCATCCTTTGCTCTGCTTCACCAGAGGCGCCAGTGCGACCCCGTCCGCGTTGCCTGTGGGGAAGCAGAGCAAAGGATGTCGGGCATGGGACGCGGGCAGCGGGGTGGCGAACAACAGGGCGGGCATCGAGGCGGGGGCATCTGCGGCGGTGTCCACCGCCGCAGCACGGCGACGCGCGCCTGCTGGGCGGGCCGCAGCGGCGTTGACCCGCAGCGTGGGGGTGTGGCAGCATTCGCGGCCTGACGGCAGTGAAGGAAGTCGGTGCGAATCCGACGCGGTCCCGCCACTGTCACCGGGGAGCGATCCCCCCTCGTGAGTCACGGCCGTGTGTCTGCGGTTGGAAGGCCGGGGGAGAGCATCGATCCGGAAGCCAGGATACTTCGGCCGTCGGGACGTACCCCAGGGCGTGGACACCCGAGGAGGACCCGATGACGCTTGGCGTCTCCATCATCGACGGCTGCTGCCGTTCCCCGCACCGCAGCTGTGCCGTCGCCGCGATCGGCATCGACTCCGTTTCCCGCTGAGTTCCGCGCCACGCCACCCGTCGCCGCCGGCCGCGCGCCGGTGAGCGGACCGGGTCGCGGTGCCCGCTGAACCCCGCGCCCATCCCACGTCGCCCGTTCGCTGCCGCGAGCGCGTCGACGTCACCGTCCGGAGCGTACCGTGCACATTCTGCTGCTCTCCACCGCCGACACCGACCTGCTGGCCGCCCGCGCCAGCAACGCCGAGTACCGGCTCGCCAACCCCGCCCGCGTGGCGGCCGACGAGGTGCCCGCCCTGCTCGACGGGGTCGACCTCGCCGTCGTACGCCTGCTCGGGGGTCGGCAGGCGTGGCCGGACGGCCTCGACGCGGTGCTCGCCGGCGGGGTGCCCACCGTTGTGCTCGGCGGCGAGGCGCTGCCGGACGCGGAGCTGATGGCGGTCTCCACGGTCCCGGCCGGGGTCGTCGCCCAGGCGCTGGCGTACCTGGTCGAGGGCGGTCCGGACAACCTCGGGCAGCTGGCCCGGTTCCTCTCCGACACCGTCCTGCTCACCGGCGAGGGGTTCGCCCCGCCCGCGCTCACCCCGGCTTACGGCGTGCACGGCGAGCACCCCGTCGACCCGGACCGGCCCACCATCGGCATCGTCTTCTACCGGGCACACGCCCTCGCCGGCAACACCGCGTTCGTCGACGTGCTGGCCGACGCGGTCCGCGCTGCCGGCGGCAACCCCCTGCCGATCTTCTGCGGCTCGCTGCGCGGGCTGACCAGCGGCGCCGGTCCGCTCGGGCTGTTCGCCCGCTGTGACGCGCTCCTGGTCACCGTGCTCGCCGCCGGTGGCGCGGTCGCCGCCGACGCGTCCTCCGGCGGCGACGAGGACGCCTGGGACGTCGGCGCGCTCGCCGCCCTGGACGTTCCGGTCATCCAGGCGCTCTGCCTGACCAGTACCCGCGAGCAGTGGGCCGGCAGCGACGCGGGGCTGTCCCCGTTGGACGCGGCGATGCAGGTGGCCATCCCGGAGTTCGACGGCCGGATCGTCACCGTGCCGTTCTCGTTCAAGCAGATCGACGCCGACGGGCTGTCGGTGTACGCGGCCGACCCCGAGCGGGCCGCCCGTGTGGCCGGGATCGCGGTGCGGCACGCTCGCCTGCGGTACGTGCCCACCGCCGACAAGCGGATCGCCGTGATCCTCAGCTCGTACCCCACCAAGCACTCCCGGGTCGGCAACGCGGTCGGGCTGGACACCCCGGCCTCGGCGGTCCGGCTGTTCGCCGCGCTCGCCGAGGCGGGCTACGACCTGGGCGACGCGCCGCCGCCCGACGACGGTGACGCGCTGATCCACGCGCTGATCGCCGCCGGTGGTCACGACGTCGAATGGCTGACGCCGGAGCAGTTGGCCGCCGCCGAGGCCCGGATACCGGGGCAGACGTACCGGCGGTGGTTCCATGCGGTTCCGGCCGAGCTGCGCGAGCGGATGCGGGAGCACTGGGGCGAGCCGCCCGGCGAGCTGTACACCGAGGGCGGCGACATCGTGCTGGCCGGGCTGCGCTTCGGAAACGTGGCGCTGCTCATCCAGCCGCCACGCGGTTTCGGGGAGAACCCGATCGCCATCTACCACGACCCGGACCTGCCCCCGAGCCATCACTACCTGGCCGCGTACCGCTGGCTCGCCGTCCCGGTCGCGGACGGCGGCTTCGGCGCGGACGCCGTGGTGCACCTGGGCAAGCACGGCACCCTCGAATGGCTGCCCGGCAAGGGCCTCGGCCTGGCCGCCGACTGCGCGCCCGACGCCGTCCTCGCGGACCTGCCGCTGGTCTACCCGTTCATCGTCAACGACCCCGGCGAGGGCACCCAGGCCAAGCGGCGTGCACACGCCGTCGTCATCGACCACCTGGTGCCGCCGATGGCCCGCGCCGAGACCTACGGCGACCTGGCCAAACTGGAGCAACTGCTCGACGAGTACGCCACCGTGCAGGCGCTCGACCCGGCCAAGGTGCCGACCGTGCGGGCGCAGATCTGGGACCTGGTACGCGCCGCCGAGCTGCACCACGACCTGCACACCGAGGCGATGCCCGACGCGGACGACTTCGACGACTTCGTGCTGCACCTCGACGGCTACCTGTGCGAGGTCAAGGACGTGCAGATCCGCGACGGGCTGCACATCCTCGCCGACGCGCCCACCGGTGAGCCGCGGGTCAACCTGGTCCTCGCCGTGCTGCGCGCCCCGCAGATCTGGGGTGGCGCCCAGGCACTGCCCGGCCTGCGGCAGGCTCTCGCCACCGAGTACGGCCTCGACGAACAGGAACTGCTCGCCACGCCGGGCCAGCGGATCGCGCTGCCCACGGCGTTGACCGAGGCGGTGGACGGTCCGGCCGGCACCGCCGCCGACGCGATCGACCTCATCGAAGGGCTCGCGCGCCGGCTGGTCGTCGGCATGGAGACCCTGGACTGGGCGGTGGACGCGGCCGACGCCGTCGTCGCCGAGGTGACCGGCCAGTCGATCCCGCACGCCGCAGCCGTGCTGCGCTTCGCCGGCACCGAACTGGTGCCCCGACTGGAGCGCACCACCGACGAGCTGCGCAACACCCTCGGCGCGCTGGACGGCCGGTTCGTGCCGCCCGGCCCGTCCGGCTCGCCCACCCGGGGCCTGGTCAACGTGCTGCCCACCGGCCGGAACTTCTACTCCGTCGACCCGAAGGCCATCCCCAGCCGCAACGCCTGGGACGTCGGGGTGGCCCTGGCCGACTCGCTGCTGGCCCGGCACCTCGCCGACACCGGCGCGTACCCCCGCTCGGTGGGGTTGACCGTGTGGGGCACCAGCGCGATGCGGACGCAGGGCGACGACATCGCCGAGGTGCTCGCGCTGCTGGGCTGCCGGCCGGTCTGGGACGAGCGGTCCCGGCGGGTCACCGGCGTCGAGGTGGTGCCGACCGCCGAGCTGGGTCGGCCCCGGGTCGACGTCACCGTGCGGATCTCCGGCTTCTTCCGCGACGCGTTCCCGCACGTGGTGGCGCTGCTGGACGACGCCGTGCGGCGGGTCGCCGCTCTCGACGAGCCGGACGAGGACAACTACCTGCGCGCCCACGTGGCCGCCGACCTGGCCGAGCACGGCGACGAGCGGCGGGCCACCGCCCGCATCTTCGGCTCCAAGCCCGGGGCGTACGGTGCCGGACTGCTGCCGCTGATCGACGCCCGGACGTGGCGCAGCGACGCCGACCTGGCCGAGGTGTACGCGGTGTGGGGTGGCTACGCGTACGGCCGGGGCCTGGACGGGCGGGAGGCGCGCGCCGACATGGAACGCTCCTTCGCCCGGATCGCGGTCGCCGTGAAGAACCAGGACACCCGCGAGCACGACATCGTCGACTCCGACGACTACTTCCAGTACCACGGCGGGATGGTGGCGATGGTCCGCCACCTCACCGGCACGTCACCGGCGGCGTACGTGGGCGACTCGGCGATGCCGCACGACGTGCGCACCCGCACCCTGGGCGAGGAGACCCGGCGGGTGTTCCGGGCCCGGGTGGTCAACCCGAAGTGGATCGCCGCGATGCGCCGGCACGGCTACAAGGGCGCGTTCGAGCTGGCCGCCACCGTGGACTACCTGTTCGGCTACGACGCCACCGCCGGCGTGGTGGACGACTGGATGTACGAGCACCTGGCCGCCGCGTACCTGTTCGACGACACCACCCGCGAGTTCCTGGAGCGGTCCAATCCGTGGGCGCTGCGTGGCATCACCGAGCGGCTGCTGGAGGCCGCCGACCGGGGTCTGTGGGCCAAGCCCGAGCCGGCCACCCTGGACCGGCTGCGCGATCAGTACCTGGCCAGCGAGGGTGACCTGGAGGACCGCGCATGACCACCACGTACCCGTTCAGCGCCGTGCTCGGCATGGCCGACATGCGGCTGGCGCTGCTGCTCAACGCGGTCTCCCCGGCGATCGGGGGCGTCCTCGTGCGCGGCGAGAAGGGCACCGCGAAGTCGACCGCCGTCCGCGCCCTCGCCGCGCTGCTGCCCCCGGTGCGCCGGGTCGCCGGCTGCCGTTTCGGCTGCGACCCGGCGCAACCCGACCCCGGCTGCCCGGACGGGCCGCACCCGGTCGGGGCGGCCGCCGAGACCGGGCCCGCGCGCCTCGTCGAGCTGCCCGTCGGCGCGGCGGAGGACCGGGTGGTCGGGTCGCTGGACCTGGAGAAGGCGCTCGGCGAGGGCGTACGCGCCTTCGAACCGGGTCTGCTCGCCGCCGCACACCGGGGCGTGCTCTACGTCGACGAGGTCAACCTGCTGCACGACCACCTGGTCGACCTGCTCCTCGACGCGGCGGCGATGGGCCGCAGCCACGTCGAGCGCGAGGGCGTCTCGATCAGCCACGCCGCCCGGTTCCTGCTCGTCGGCACGATGAACCCGGAGGAGGGGGAGCTGCGCCCGCAGCTTCTCGACCGGTTCGGACTGACCGTCGAGGTGAACGCCAGCCGCGATCCGGAGATCCGGGTGGAGGTCGTCCGCCGCCGGCTCGCCGCCGACGCCGACCCGGCCGGCTTCGCCGCCCGCTGGGCCGACGCCGACGCCCAGATCGCCGCCCAGGTGGCCACCGCCCGTCGTCGGCTTCCCGGGGTACGCCTGCCCGACGCCGCGCTGCGCCAGATCGCCGAGGTGTGCGCGGCGTTCGACGTGGACGGGATGCGCGCTGACATCGTCACCGCCCGTACCGCCCTCGCGCACGCCGCCTGGGCGGGCCGGGACCGGGTCACCGGCGACGACGTCCGGGTGGCCGCCCGGCTCGCCCTGCCGCACCGCCGTCGCCGCGACCCGTTCGACACGCCGGGGCTGGACGAGAAGCGCCTCGACGAGGCGCTGCAACGGGCGCAGGACGCCCACCCCGACGATCCGGACGACGACGGCGGCCCGTACGACGGCGGCCCCGCCGGCCGGCGCCCCGACGGCCCGGACCCGGACGGTGGCGGCCCCGGCGGCAGTGCCGGCAACCCGGGCGGCTCCTCCGGCGCGGACGACGAGACCGGAGAACATCGTCGCGATGGGAACGGCCCCGACGGCGATGCCCTCGATCCCGCCGACGTGGACGGTGGTGATCGGAACGGGTCGGGTAGCGGCGGGCACGATCCCGGCGCTGGCGAGTCCGGGGGCGCCGACGGCCCGGAGCCGCACGCCGCCGACGTCGACGCGGACGGGGACTTCACGGGGGTGGACGGTCGAGGCGGTCGCCGCCGACGGCCCGAGGCGGGTGAGCCCAGCGGCACCGGGAACGATCGGGAGCGCGAGGGTGGGCGAGTGGCCGTACCCCGAGGTGGTCTGCGGGCCCGGCTGCTCACCGCGCCCGGTGTCGGTGACGGGGTGCCGGGCCGGCGGTCGCGGGCTCGGACCGGGCGGGGCCGCACCACCGGGGCCCGGGTGCCGAACGGTCGGGTCGGCGCGCTGCACCTGCCGGCGACCATCCGCGCCGCCGCACCTCACCAGGCGGCTCGGGGCCGGCTGGCGGGTCCGCTGCGACTGCGTCCGGACGACGTCCGCGAGGCGGTCCGGGAGGGGCGCGAGGGCAATCTGGTGCTGTTCGTGGTGGACGCCAGCGGTTCGATGGGCGCCCGGCAGCGGATGGTCACCGTGAAGGACGCGGTGCTCGCCCTGCTCACCGACGCGTACCAGCGGCGGGACAAGGTCGCGGTGATCGCCTTCCGGGGTGCCGGCGCGCGCACGGTGCTGCCGGCGACCTCGTCGGTGCTGGCCGCCTCGACCCGTCTGGCCGAGTTGCCCACCGGTGGGCGGACACCACTGGCCGAGGGCCTGCTGGCCGCCGCGGACCTGCTGCGGGTGGAGCGCCTGCGCGACCCGAAGCGCCGTCCCCTGGTCCTGGTGGTCACCGACGGCCGTGCCACCGCCGGAACCCGCCCGCTCGACCGGGCGGCGGGAGCGGCGGCAATCCTCGCGGCGACAGGTGCCCCCTGCGTGGTCGTCGACTGCGAGTCCGGCCCGGTACGCCTCAACCTGGCCCGCCGCCTGGCCACCCAACTGCACGCCCCCCTACACCCACTGCACGCCCTCACCCACCCCGAACCCCGCGATCTTGCAGTTTCTGTCGCGACATAAAAGGACGAGATGCGCATATGAGCAACAGAAACTGCAAGATCGCGGAGGACGCGCGGGGCGTGACGACGAGGGGGGACCTCTGATGCCGCAGGGACAGCCGAGTCAGGTGCCCGCTGACGGGTTGACCACCCGGCAGCGGCGGCATCGGCCGCTGCTCATCGTTCACACCGGACAGATGAAGGGGAAGTCGACGGCGGCCTTCGGGCTGGCTCTACGGGCGTGGACGGCCGGTCTGCCGGTCGGCGTGTTCCAGTTCGTCAAGAGCGCCAAGTGGCGGGTGGGGGAGGAGAACGCCTTCCGGGCGCTCGGCGAGGTGCACGAGCGTACCGGCCAGGGCGCGTCGGTGGCCTGGCACAAGATGGGCGAGGGCTGGTCCTGGATCCAGCGCGGCGGCGAGGCCGACCACGCCGCCGACGCCCTGGAGGGCTGGCGGCAGATCCAGCGTGACCTGGCCGCCGAGCGCTACGGGCTGTACGTGCTGGACGAGTTCACCTACCCGATGAAGTGGGGCTGGGTGGACGTCGACGAGGTGGTCGCCACCCTGGCCGACCGGCCCGGCTTCCAGCACGTCGTGATCACCGGCCGGGACGCCGATCCGCGCCTGGTCGCCGCCGCCGACCTGGTCGCCGAGCTGACCAAGGTCAGGCACCCGATGGACGCCGGCCAGAAGGGCCAGAAGGGCATCGAGTGGTGAGCGTCGAGCCCTGGGCGCTGCCCCGGGTGGTGGTCGCCGCCCCGGCCAGCGGCCACGGCAAGACGACGGTCGCCACCGGGCTGCTCGCCGCGCTGCGCCGACGCGGCCTGACGGTCAGCCCGCACAAGGTCGGCCCGGACTACATCGACCCCGGCTACCACGCCCTCGCCGCCGGCCGGCCCGGCCGCAACCTCGACCCGTTCCTGGTCAATGCCGAGCGGATCGCCGGCCTGCTGCGGCACGGCGCGAGCGTCCCCACGCCCGCCGACATCGCCGTGGTGGAGGGCGTCATGGGCCTGCACGACGGCGCGGTGGGCCGCCGTGACTTCGCCTCCACCGCGCACGTCGCCCGGCTGATCGACGCGCCCGTGCTGCTGGTCCTCGACACCACCGCGCAGGGCCGCTCGGCCGCCGCGCTGACCCTCGGCATGGCCGCGTTCGACCCGGCCGTGCGGATCGGCGGCGTGATCCTCAACCGGGTCGGCTCGCCACGGCACGAGACGCTGCTGCGCGACGCCCTCGCCGAGGTGGGCGTACCGGTGCTCGGGGCGGTCACCCGCGCCGCCGAGGTCGCCGCGCCGGCCCGGCACCTCGGGCTGGTGCCGGTCGCCGAACGGGCCCCCGAGTCGCTCGCGATCGTCACCGCGCTCGCCGAACTGGTCGAGGCCACGGTGGACCTCGACGCCGTCCTCGACCTGGCCCGCGGCGCCGGGCCGCTGACCGCCCCGGCGTGGGACCCGGTCGAGGCCGTCGGCGGGCCGGCCGGCGTCGGGCGACCACGCGTCGCGCTCGCCGGTGGTCCGGCCTTCACCTTCTCGTACGCCGAGACCGCCGAACTCCTCACGGCTGCCGGCGCGGACGTCGTCAGCGTCGACCCGCTGCGCGACCCGGCCCTGCCCAGCGGCACCCGGGCGGTGGTCATCGGCGGCGGCTTCCCCGAGGCGTACGCCGAGGCGCTGGCCGGCAACGCGACGCTCCGCGCCGAGCTGGCCGACTTCGACGGGCCGGTCGTGGCCGAGTGCGCCGGGCTGCTCTACCTCGGGCGGTCCCTGGACGGCGTACCCATGTGCGGCCGGCTGGACCTGACCGCCCGGATGACCGGCCGGCTCACCCTCGGCTACCGCGAGGCGGTGGCCGTCACCGACTCACCGGTGGCCCGGGCCGGCGAGCCGGTACGCGGACACGAGTTCCACCGCACCACCACCGACCCCGGGCACGGCGACACGCCGGCGTGGCGCTGGAACGACGTCGACCACGGGTTCGTCGCCGGCCGCGTGCACGCCTCCTACCTGCACACCCACTGGGCCGGCCACCCCGAGGCCGCCCGCCGCCTCGTCCAGGCGTGCCGGTGACCGCCACGTTGACCGGCGTCGGCGTCGGCCCGGGTGACCCGGAACTGCTCACCGTCAAGGCGGTGCGTGTCCTGCGCGAGGCCGACGTGGTCCTCGTACCCGTGATGGCGGACCGGCCCGAGTCGGACGCCGGACGGGCCGAGACGACCGTGCGGGACCACGTTCCGGCGGACCGTCTGCGGCGGCTGCCGTTCGCCCTCGACGACCGGGGTGGGGTGACCGCCCGCCGCGCGGCTGCCTGGGACGACGCGGCCCGGACGGTCGTCGAGGCGATCGACGCGGGCGCGCGGTCCCTCGCCTTCGCGACCATCGGCGACCCCAACGTGTACTCCACCTTCGGCTACCTGGCGCAGAGCGTCCGAGCCCTGCGCCCGGCGGTGCGGGTGGCGACAGTGCCTGGCGTGACCGCCATGCAGGAGCTGGCCGCGCGCAGCGGCATCCCGCTGGTCGAGGGACGCGAGCCGCTCACCCTGCTGCCGGCCACCGCCGGCCTCGCGCTGTTCGCCGACGCCCTCGCCGGGCCGGGCACCGTTGTCGTCTACAAGGGCTGGCGGCGGCACCCGGAGCTGCTGGCCGAGCTGCGTCGACAGGGCCGCCTGGCCGACGCGGTGCTCGGACGCAGCCTCGGCCTGCCCGCAGAGAGCGTCGGCGCCGTCGACGACACCGCACCCGACCTGCCGTACCTGTCCACGCTGCTGGTCCCCGCCCGCCGCACGTACCGAGGAGGAAAGCTGTGACCAGCGACGGCAAGGTGTGGTTCGTCGGCGCCGGCCCGGGGGCGGCGGACCTGCTGACCCTGCGGGCCGCCCGGGTCATCGCCGCGGCGGACGTCGTGATCTGGGCGGCCAGCCTCGTGCACGCCGACGTGCTCGACCACGCCCGCCCCGACGCCGAGATCGTCGACTCGTCGCAGCTGCCCATCGAGGGTGTGCTGCCGCTCTACGAGCGGGCCGCCGAGCGTGGACTCACCGTGGCTCGCATCCACTCCGGTGACCCGGCGCTGTGGGGCGCGGTGCAGGAGCAACTGGACCTGTGCCGGGCGCTCGGCCTGGCCGTCGAGATCGTCCCCGGGGTGTCGTCGTTCACCGCCGTCGCGGCGCTCGTCGGGCGCGAGCTGACCATCCCCGAGGTCGCCCAGTCGGTGATCCTCACCCGGCTCGAAGGCGGCAAGACCCCGATGCCGGCCGGCGAGCGGGTCCGCGACTTCGCCCGGCACGGCACCACCATGGCGCTGTTCCTGTCCGCCGCCCGCTCCGGGCAGGTGCAGGCCGAGCTGCTGGCCGGCGGTTACGCCGACGACACCCCAGCCGTCGTGGCGTACCAGGCGACCTGGCCCGACGAGCTGGTCGTGCGCTGCACGGTCGGCACCCTGGAGGCCACGGTCAAGCAGCACAGGCTGTGGAAGCACACCCTGTTTCTGGTCGGGCCGGCCCTCGCCGCCGAGGGGACCCGCTCGCACCTCTACCACCCCGGGCACTTCCACACCTTCCGTCGCGCCGAGCCGGCCGCCCGGGCCGAGCTGCGCCGCGCCCGCGCCGGAGGAACAGAAACCCCATGACGTACGCCGAGCCGCCATTGCGCGAACCGGACCTGCCGCGTACGGCGAAGGTCCGGCCCACCGCGCTGCGGACCGGCTGGACCACCGGCGCGTGCGCGACGGCGGCGGCCAAGGCGGCGGTGACCGCCCTGGTCACCGGCGAGATCCAACCGGACGTCGAGATCGGCCTCCCCGCCGGCCGACGGGTGCGCTTCCCGGTGGAACGCTGCGAGGTCACCGGCACCCCACCGGTGCGGGCCGAGGCGGTGGTCGTGAAGGACGCCGGTGACGACCCGGACGTCACCCACGGCGCCGAGCTGACCGCCACCGTGGACTTCACCGACACTCCCGGGCTGCGCCTGGCCGGCGGCTCCGGCGTCGGCACCGTCACCAAGCCCGGCCTCGGGCTCGCCGTCGGCGGACCGGCCATCAACGACACGCCCCGCCGGATGATCGGTGAGGCGGTGGCCGAGGTCGTCGACCTCACCGAGATCGGCGTACGCGTGGTCATCAGCGTGCCCCGGGGCGAGATCATGGCCCGCAAGACCACCAACCGGCGGCTCGGCATCCTCGGCGGCATCTCGATCCTCGGCACCACCGGCATCGTCCGGCCCTTCTCCACCGCGTCCTGGCGGGCCAGCGTCGTCCAGGCCGTGCACGTCATGGCCGCCCAGGGGGAGCGGACCGTGGTGCTGTGCACCGGTGGGCGTACCGAGCGGGCCGCCCGCGCGCTGCTGCCCGACCTGCCCGAGGTGTGCTTCGTCGAGGTGGGCGACTTCACCGGCGCGGCGGTCACCGCGGCCGTCCAGGACACGATGACCGGCGTGGTCTTCGTCGGGATGGCCGGCAAGCTCGCCAAACTCGCCGCCGGGATCCTGATGACCCACTACACCCGCTCGAAGGTCGACCTGTCCCTGCTCGGCGCGGTGACCGCCGACGCCGGTGGCGATCCCGCGCTCGCCGCCGCCGTGACCGAGGCGAACACCGGACGGCACGCGTACGAGCTGTGGGAGGCAGCCGGGCTGCTCGGCCCGGCCGGCGACCTGCTCTGCGAGCGGGTCCAGGCGGTGCTGCGACGCTTCGCCGGGCCGACGGTCACCGTGGACGTGGCGATGGTCGACTTCGCCGGAGCACACGTCGTCGCCTCCTCCGGCCGGTGGCCGCGATGAGCGCCCCGGACGCGTTGGTGACAGTCGTCGGTCTGGACGCCGCCGGGGCCCCGCCGCACCCCGCTCTGGCGTCCGCGCTGGCCGGCGCGGGGTTGCTCGTCGGGGCGGCCCGGCACCTGGCGGCGGTGCCCGTACCGGCCGACGCGGAGACCGTCGTCCTCGGACCGCTCGCCCCGGCCCTGCGCCGACTGGTCGACGCCGCCGCCGCCGGGGTGCCGGCCGTCGTGCTGGCCAGCGGCGATCCCGGCCTGTTCGGGATCGTCCGGCGGCTGCGCGCCGCCGGGTTGCCGCTGCGGGTGGTGCCGGCGGTGTCCAGTGTGGCCGCCGCCTTCGCCCGCGCCGGACTGTCCTGGGACGGCGCCGCCGTGGTCACCGCGCACGGGCGCGATCTTCGACCGGCGCTGAACGCCTGCCGCGCGCTGCCGCTGGTCGCGGTCCTCACCGCGCCGGGCGCGGGCGCGGCCGAGGTGGGTGCCGCGCTGGTCGGCTGGCCCCGTCGTCTGCTGGTCGCCGAGCACCTGGGCACGGACGCCGAACGGGTCCGTGAGGTGACCCCCGACCAGGCCGCCGAGGCCGCCTGGTCCGACCCGCACGTCCTGCTCAGCATCGCCGTACCCGCCGATCCCCTGCTCGACATGCCCACGTCCGACCCGGTCGGGGCGGGTGCGATGCGGGTGGACAACCAGCCGGCCGCCGCGCCGGCTGGCGGCTGGGCGCTGCCCGAGGACCGGTACGCCCACCGCGACTCGATGATCACCAAGTCGGAGGTGCGCGCCCTCGTCGTCGCGCGGCTGCGTCCCCGGCTCGGTCGCCTCGTCTGGGACATCGGCGCGGGCAGCGGCTCCGTCGGCATCGAGTGCGCGTCGCTCGGCGCGGCCGTGCTCGCCGTCGAGCGGGACCCCGGGTCCGCCGCGACGATCCGGGACAACGCCGCCGCGCACGCCGTCGACGTCCGGATCGTCGTCGGGTGTGCCCCGGCGGTGCTGGACGGGCTGCCCGAGCCGGACGCCGTCTTCGTCGGTGGTGGCGGCGTGGACGTCCTCACCGCCGTGCTGGCCCGCCGACCCGAGCGGATCGTGCTCACCCTGGCCGCGCTGGACCGCGTCGCGCCGGCGGTGGGCCTGCTGCGTGCCGCCGGATACACGGTCGAGGGCAGTCAGCTCTCCGCCGCCCGCCTCGCCGCCCTGCCCGGCGGGTCGATCCGTCTCGCGGCCACCAACCCGGTGGTCGTCCTCACCGGGGAGCGCCCGTGAACGACACCACGCCCGGCCGGATCGGCCTGGTGGCGGCGACCGCCGCCGGCCGCCGGCACGCCGACACCCTGACCGCCGCGTGGCCGCACGCCCGGCTGATCGAGGGGGAGACCGTCGCCGACGCGCTGCGCGCCGCCTGGGCCGGGTGCGACGCGGTGGTCGCGTTCCTGGCCACCGGCGCGGTCGTCCGCATCCTCGCGCCGCTGCTCGGCGACAAGCGCACCGACCCGGCCGTGGTGGTCGTCGACGAGGCGGCCCGGCACGCGGTGGCGCTGCTGGGCGGCCACACGGGCGGCGGCAACGACCTCGCCGAGCGGGTCGGCGTCCTGCTGGACGCCCGACCGGTGGTCACCACCGCCACCGACGCGGTCGGGCTGCCCGGACTGGACACTCTCGGCTGGCCCGTGCAGGGCGCGGTCGCCGCGGTGTCCCGGGCCATCCTGGACGGCGAGCCGGTCGAGCTGATCGCCGATGCCACCTGGCCGCTGCCCGCCCTGCCCCCGAACGTGCGTGCCGCCGACCACCGCGATGCCCACGCCGCCGAGAACACGGCCGGCAGCACGGCCGACGACGACGTGACCGGCGGTGGGTACCGGCTGCTGGTCACCGACCGGGTGGTGCCGACCGACGGGCGGACCGCCGTGCTGCGACCGCCGTCGCTGGTCGCCGGGGTGGGGGCGAGCCGGGGCGTACCGGCCGCCGAGGTGGCCGAACTGCTGCACCGGGTGCTGGTCGAGGCCGGCCTCGACCCGGCGAGCCTGCGCTGCCTGGCCAGCGCCGACATCAAGGCCGACGAGGCGGGCATCCGCAGCACCGCCGACGCGCTCGGCGTACCCCTGGTGACCTGGCCGGCGACGCGCCTCGCGGCGGTCGACGTGCCGCACCCCAGCGAGGTGGTCCGCGCCGTGGTCGGCACGCCGAGCGTCGCGGAGGCCGCGGCGCTGCTCGGCGCGGACGGCCGGGACGACGACGCGACGCTGCTGGTGGGCAAGACCGCGTCGGCGATGGCGACCGTGGCGGTGGCCCGGCACACGCCGCGCGGCCGGCTCGCCGTCGTCGGCCTCGGACCGGGCGCGGCCGACCTGCGCACCCCCCGCGCGGTGGCGGAACTGCGTCGTGCCGGGGTAGTCGTCGGCCTCGACCAGTACCTCGACCAGGTCCGGGACGTGCTGCGGCCGGGCACCCGGGTGCTCGCCAGCGGGCTCGGCGCGGAGGAGGCACGGGCCCGCGCCGCCGTGGTCGAGGCCGTCGCCGGCCACGCGGTCGCGCTCATCGGGTCCGGCGACGCCGGGGTGTACGCGATGGCCAGCCCCGCGCTGGAGTACGCCGACGAACGGATCGACGTGGTGGGCGTGCCCGGGGTGACCGCCGCCCTGGCCGCCGGGGCGCTGCTGGGGGCGCCGCTCGGGCACGACCACGCCTACGTGAGCCTGTCCGACCTGCACACTCCCTGGGAGGTCATCGAGCGGCGGGTGACCGCCGCCGCCGAGGGCGACTTCGTGACGCTGTTCTACAACCCGCGGAGCCGCGCGCGCGACTGGCAGCTCGGCAAGGCGCTCGGCATCCTCGCCGCGCACCGGCCGCCGGACACTCCGGTCGGTGTGGTGCGCAACGCCAGCCGCCCTGGCGAACGGGTGCACCTGGCGACGCTGGCCACGCTCGACGCGGCCATCGTCGACATGTACAGCGTCGTGGTGGTCGGCAACAGCGACACCCGGCTGGTCGCCGGGCGGATGGTCACACCCCGGGGGTACCGGTGGCGCTCGTGACCATCGACGCCTGTCAGGGCTGCGGCGCGTGCCTGCTGACCTGTCCCACGCACGCGATCCGGCCGGTCGCCGGCGGCCTCACGGTACGCGCCGACCGCTGCACCGGCTGCCTGGAGTGCCTGGAGATCTGCCCGGTCGACGCGATCCGCGTCGTCGAGCCCGAGTCCTGGGAAGGAACCCGATGAGCCGGATGGTGCATCCCATCGAGGTCGAGTCGTACCGCATCCTGCGCGAGCGCGTCGACCTGTCGCACCTGCCGCCGCTGACCCGCGCGGTGACCGAGCGGGTGGTGCACGCCAGCGCCGACCTCGCGTACGTCGACGACTTGGTCTGCGACGAGGGGGCCCTCGAATCGGGGCTGGCCGCGTTGCGTGGTGGGGCGCCCGTGGTCACCGATGTGGCGATGGTCGCCGCCGGCATCACCCGGGCCGGGCTGGAACTGGTCTGCCCGGTCGCCGAGCCGGCCGCTGCCGAGCTGGGCCGCTCGGCCGGCATCACCCGCTCGGCGGCGGCCGTGCGGATCGCCCTGGACCGGGTCGGCCCCGGCGCGGTCTGGGTGGTCGGCTGCGCGCCGACCGCCCTCGTCGAACTACTCACCCTGGACGCCGCGCCGGCGCTTGTCGTCGGCCTGCCGGTCGGCTTCGTGGGCGCGGCCGAGTCGAAGGCGGCGCTGCGGGCCAGCGGCCTGCCCGGGGTGTCCAACGTGGGCGAGAAGGGTGGTTCGGCGGTCGCCGCCGCCGCCCTCAACGCCCTGCTCTACAGCGAGGAGAAGCCATGACCGGGTTGGTCATCGTCGGGCACGGCACGCGCAGCGCGGCCGGGGTCGACCAGTTCGCCGCGCTGGTCGAGCGGGTCCGCCGTCGGGGTGACATCGGCGACGTGGAGGGCGGCTTCATCGAGCTGTCCCGCCCGCCGCTGACCGACGCGGTCGGCGCGCTCGTCGGGCGCGGTCACCGGAACCTGGTCGCGTTGCCGCTGGTGCTCACCGGCGCCGGGCACGGCAAGGGCGACATCCCGGCCGCGATGGCCCGTGAGCAGCAGCGGCACCCCGGGCTGAGGTACCGCTACGGGCGTCCGCTCGGCCCGCACCCGCTGCTGCACACAGCCCTCGAAGAGCGCATCGACGCCGCGCTGGCGGGTGCCGACCGGACCGGCACCTGGGTGGCGCTCATCGGGCGGGGATCCTCCGACCCGGACGCCAACGCCGAGGTCGCCAAGGTCGCCCGTCTGCTCTGGGAGGGGCGCGGATACGCGGGCGTCGAACCGGGGTTCATCTCCCTCGCCGAGCCGTCCGTGCCGGCGGTGCTGGACCGGCTCCGTCGCCTCGGCGCGCAGCGGATCGTCGTCGCGCCGTACTTCCTGTTCGCCGGGGTGCTGCCGGACCGGATCGTCGCCCAGTCGGCCGACTTCGCCGCCGCGCACCCCGACCTGGACGTGCGGGTCGCCGACGTGATCGGCGACTGCGACGCCCTCGCCGACCTGGTCCACGAGCGGTACGCCGAGGCGCTGGGCGGGGACATCCGGATGAACTGCGACACCTGCGCGTACCGGGTGCTGATGCCCGGCTTCGCCGACAAGGTCGGTCGCCCGCAACGCCCGCACGACCACCCCGACGACCCGGTCGGCCACCACCACCATCACCACGGGCACGACCACCACCACGACCACGGGCACGGGTCGGTCGCCGTGGTCGGCGGCGGGCCGGGGCCCGACGACCTGATCACGGTACGCGGGAAGGCGCTCCTGGACGCCGCGGACGTCGTCGTGGTCGACCGGCTCGCTCCGCAGGGGCTGCTCGCCGGGCTGCGCCCCGAGGTGCTGGTCGTCGACGCCGCGAAGGTGCCCCGCGGCCCGTCGATGGCGCAGGAGACGATCAACGCGGCTCTGGTGTCCCACGCCAGGGCCGGTCGCCGGGTGGTCCGGCTCAAGGGCGGCGACCCGTACGTCTTCGGACGCGGCCACGAGGAGGTGCAGGCGTGCCTGGCGGCCGGGGTGCCGGTGACGGTCGTGCCGGGGGTGAGCAGCGCCCTCGCCGCGCCGGCCCTCGCCGGAGTTCCGGTGACGCACCGCGGTGTGGCGCACGACCTGACCATCGTGTCCGGACACCTGCCGCCCGGGCACCCCGACTCGCTCGTCGACTGGGCGGCGCTGGCCCGTGCACGGGGGACCATCGTGTTGCTGATGGCCGTCGACACCATCGCCAAGATCGCGACAGTGCTGATCGAGCACGGTCGTGCCCCGGAGACGCCGGTGCGGGCGGTGCAGGACGCCGGGCAGCCCGGCCAGCGGTCGGTGTCGGCCCGGCTGGACGAGATCGGCGCGGCCGCCGCCCGCGAGTCCGTGGGCCCGCCGGCCGTCTTCGTCGTCGGCCCGGTGGTCGCCGTCGCGGCCACCGGGCCCTGACGGTCACTCGCTGCGGGCGGTCTCCGGACCGGTGACACGTTCCAGCAGCGGCATCGTGGAGGCGATGACACCGAGGCAGGCGACCAGTCCGACCACGACGATCACGTAGAAGCGCGGCTCGGGCGCGGCGAGCGTGTAGTGCATCTGCGCCCGCAGGAACAGGTGCGCGGCGAGCAGGCCCATGCCGATGGCGAGGGTGGCGACGGCGAGCATCGGCACAGCGCTCTCCAGCGCCACCACCCGACGCAGGACCCGCACCGGAGCGCCGCTGAGCCGCAGCAGGCTGAACGGACGGCGGCGTTCCGTGAGACCACCGATGACGCTGACCGCGAGGCTGCACCCGCCGAGCGCCAGACTGGCGATGATGATGACGTTGGCCAGTTGCTCCCAGCCGCGCAGCGTGTCGGCGAAGTCCGACTCGAAGTCGCCGGGCACGTTCGGCCCGACCCAGAAGGTCGGGAAGGCGATCTCCAGCACGGTGCGGACACGCTCGACGGCGGTGGCCGACCCGTCCGTGCCGACCACCACCGAGGTCACCGGCAGTCGCTGCAACTCGTCGAGCGTGATCGCCGCGGCGGGCCAGACCGTCGCGGGTGATGCCGATTCCTCCCAGCGGCTGAGACCCAACGGCACCTCGATGACGCTCGCGCCGTCGGCGCACCGGCCGTACGCGCTCGGGAGGTCGGCGCACGCGATCATCCCGCCCTCACCGCCGTCCATCAGGTCCGGGTCCTCCCGGATGGCGGTCGCGGACCCCACGCCGCGGATCGCCCGCAGCTCGGCGAGGAGCGCGTCGGGCACCGACGCCGCCTTCTCGTCGAAGACGGTGGTGACGGTGCCCGCGTCGGTCGAGCCGACCGGGGCCGGGCCACGCTCGTCGATGATCGTGGTGATCACACCGACGGCGACGCTCGTGACGAAGAGCGCGAGCATGATGCCGCTGATCGCCCGGAACCCGGCCTTCGGGTTGTCGGCGAGGCGTCGCGCCGCGATGAGCGTGGCCGGCCGGTTGGCGTACCGGGCCATCACCCGGGCGCCGACCATCGTCAGCCAGGGGCCGGCGAGGACCAGGCCGAACATGATGAGCAGCAGGCCGGGCAGGAACACCGCCGCCTGGCCGTCGGAGGTCTCGGGCCGGAAGCCGATGGCGGAGACGAGCACGGCGACGCCGAGCACCATCGGGATCAGCCGGTACGGCTGTGGGGCGCGAGGGGTGACCCGTCGGGTGACGCCCAGCGGCGAGATCCGGACCCGGCGCAGCGAGACCTGGGCCGCCAGCGCCGCGCCGGCCGGGACGCCGAGCGCCACCAGCAGGGTGTCCAGCAGGCCCAGGGACATGTCGCCGGGGAAGAACGGCATGCCGGTGAACGGGATGCCCGCGAGTGGGCCCCGGAACGCGTAGAACAGGGCGAAGCCGACGGCGGTGCCGGCGACGGCGGCGGCGGCCGCCTCCACCGCGGCGACCATCGCGATCTGCCGGGGTGTCGCGCCGACCAGACGCATCGCGGCGAAGCGCTGCTCCCGGCGGGCCGCGCTGAGCCGGGTGGCGGTGCCGATGAAGATCAGCACCGGGAAGAGCAGACCGCCGGCGACCACGCCCAGGATGAGGTCCACAGTGGTCTCGGGCAGGGTGGGCGTATTGCCGAGGTTGTCCACCTGCCTGGCGTTGGGCAGCTTGCCGACGCTGTCCGGGGTGCCGCCGACGATGGCGAGCAGGGTGTCCGGTGACGTCAGCCCGGATGGTGCGACGGTGCCGAGGTCACGCCCCGGGTAGCGGTCGGCCAGCTCGGCGGCCGGGTGCGCGGCGAACAGGTCCCGCAACGCCGGCGAGGCGTAGAACTCGCCCGGGCCCGGAGTGCTCGGGATGCCGGCCGGGGTGGGCGCCGTCGGCCCGGTGGCGGCGACGTCGATCCGGATGATCTGCGCACCGTGGAAGTAGTCGTCCCGGGTCGACCACCACAGCGGGTCGGCGCCACCGTCCGTCGAGGCGTGGGGATAGATCGAGGCGTACCGGCTGAGCTGCGCGTCGACCGCGTTGACCCCGGCGAGGGTGGTCAGCAGCAGTCCGCTGCCGATCGCGACGGCGGCGGCGATGACGAGCAGGCGGGTGAGCGCCTCCCGACCGCCGGCCACGGCGAGGCGGAGCCCGAAGCGGATCATGAGGCGATCCGGTCCGGCGCGTTGACGCGCCCGTCGCGGACCATGACCTCGCGGTCGGCGTACGCGGCGATCCGGGCCTCGTGGGTCACCAGGATGACGGTGGTGCCCTGCTCGCGGGCGGCGCCGACCAGCAGGTCCATCACCTGCTCGCCGGTGAGCGAGTCGAGCGCGCCGGTCGGCTCGTCGGCGAAGAGCACCTGTGGCTCGGTGACCAGGCCGCGGGCCAGGGCGACACGTTGCGCCTGCCCGCCGGAGAGCTCGCCGGATCGGCGCTGTTCCAGGCCGTCCAGGCCGAGGCGAGCAAACCAGGACCGCGCCTTGCGCAGCGCCTGCTTGCGGTGGACGCCGCCGAGCAGCAGTGGCAGGGCGACGTTCTCCTCCGCGGTGAGCTCGGGGACGAGCTGGCCGAACTGGAACACGAAGCCGAAGCGGTCCCGGCGCAGACCACTGCGCCCGCTCTCGGACATGGTGTCGATCCGCCCACCGCCGAAGAGGATCTCGCCGGAGTCGGGCACGAGGATGCCGGCCAGGCAGTGCAGCAGAGTGGACTTGCCCGAGCCGCTGGGGCCCATGACGGCGAGGATCTCCCCGTCCTGGACGGAGACGCTCGCGCCACGCAGGGCGGGCGTCTGACCGAAGGCGAAGGTCACGTCGCGGGCCTCGATGACGACGCTCACGGCCGCACCTCCTTGCGCAGGGCGTCCAGCCGGGCGCCGGTCATCTCGATCCACCGGAGGTCCGCCTCCAGGTGGTACAGGCCGTGATCGGCGAGCAGCGCGTCGACCAGGTTGCCGGCGCGCTTGATCTCGGTCAGCTCGCGCATCCGGTGCAGGTGCGCGCTGCGCTGCGTGTCGAGGTATTCGGCGGCCGGACGGTCCAGCATGAGCGCGAGGACGACCTTGGCGAAGAGCACCGTCTGCAGGTGCGGCTCCGGGTCGACGGGCTGGGTCAGCCACTGCTCGACCTCGGTCGCGCCGACATCGGTGATGATGTAGCGCTTGCGGTCGGGGCCGGAGCCGGGCGCGACGTCGCTGATCACCACCTTGCCGTCGCGGGCCAGGCGGCTGAGGGTGGAGTAGACCTGGCCGAACGGCAGCGGCTTGCCCCGGCCGAAGAAGGCGTCGTAGTCGCGCTTGAGGTCGTATCCGTGGCTGGGCTCTCGTTCGAGGAGGCCGAGCAGGGTCAGTGGCACGCTCATGCCAGGAGACTACACCGGGGGTATACCTCGCGTATATACCCCGAGGGTATTCGGGTCGACCCTGGTCAGGGGCGTTCTGGTGAAGTCGGGTCAGCCCGTCAGGGTGCGGGCCAGGGCGTAGCCGGCACTGGCCGCGGCGAGCCCGGCGGCGACGCTTCCCGCCACGTTGGTCAGCGCGAGCAGCCGGTCGCCGTCCCTGGTCAGCCGCAGCGTCTCGTAACTGAGCGTCGAGTAGGTGGTCAGCGCCCCACAGAACCCGGTCCCGAGCAGCGCGCTCACCGCCGTGCCCACCGGTACGCCGACGAGGACGCCGAGCAGCAGGGAGCCGACCACGTTGACGGTCAACGTGCCCCAGGGGAACGCCGAGGTGTGCCGGGACTGGACGGTCCGGTCGGTGAGGTACCGCAGGGGAGCGCCCACGGCCGCGCCGAGGGCGATGAGCAGGACGGTCATCGGGCCTCCTCGCGGCGCAGCAGACGGGTGGTGACGGCGTCGCCCAGCCCCACCGCGACGAGCGCCCCGAGCAGTGTCGCGGCCAGGTAGGCCAGCGCGGTGCCCGCGGCGCCCGCGACCAGCGCCTGCTGGATGTCGACCACGTAGGTGGAGAACGTGGTGAAGCCGCCCAGGATCCCGACGCCGAAAAACGGGCGGGCGAGGGGGTGTCCGCCACCGAGGTGCCCGAGCACCGCCATCAGCGCGCCGATCAACAGGCAGCCGGACGTGTTGACGCCGAAGGTCGCCCACGGGAAGCCGGTCGGACCGTGCGGCGCGAGCTGTTGCAGGCCTGCGCGGCCCAGCGCGCCGAGTACGCCGCCGGCCGCGATGGCGGCGAGGATCGTCGCGGGATGCGCGGTCAGCTCGCCCCGGTCGGCGGGAACCCGCAGGTCGACGTCCGGGTCGGTGCGCGGATCCAGCGGCTCTGCCACGGCTTGTCAGCGTACCGCCGCCCGGGGCGACGTCCGCGCGTGGCTCACGGTCGGCGGCGTCCGGACGCGGCCCGCCGACGGCGGCGTCCGGACGCCAGCGTCAGTGGGGGGCCGGACGCCACCGCGTCAGCGGGTGGCCGCGACGGCCGCGTCCACGCCGCCCCGCCAGACCGTGCCGACCTCGGCGAAGCCCGCCGCGGTGAGGGCGGCCAGGTGCCAGGAGACCGGCGGGTTCCACTCGGGGCTGTGCCCGCTCGGGTAGATCGCCTGCCGCTGGGCGACGAGCGGCGCGAGCGCGGGGTCGGCACCGGCCCGGGCCCACCAGTCCGACCAGGACAGCGTCGCGCCGGCGGCGTAGCGGGCGTCGCGCCGGTCGCGCGCCCGGGTCATAAGTCGTTTGGTCAGCTCCGGCAGCGTGTCGTCGGGCAGGTGGTCGGCGTTGACGAATACGCCGCCCGGCCGCAGCACGTTCCGCAGTTCGGCGTAGAGCTGCCCGAGTCGGTCGGCCGGCAGCCAGTGCAGGGCGGTGGCGGTGAGGACGGCGTCGTACTCCCGGTGGGGGAGCGTGGCGTGCCAGTCGGGGACGCCGAGGTCGGCCGTGACGATGGTGGCCCGATCGCCCAGCGAGGCGTGCGCGATGGCGAGCAGTGCCGGGTCGAGGTCCACCAGGGTCACCTCGGCCTCGGGGAATCGTGCCAGCGTCCGCAGTGAGATGGTCCCGGTGCCGCCGGCCAGGTCGAGCACGCGCGGCGGTCGGCCGTCGAGGACGGCGTCGACGGTGTCGAGCATGGCAGCGAACCGGTGTTCCCGATCCGGCAGGTACGCCTCCTGCTGGCGGTCCCAGCTCTCCTGCCACACCCACGCATCGGTGATGTAAGGACTCATGCGGGGAAGGCTAGTTACGGCTCGCGAGGGTTGTCCAGACCTTGTTGCACATATTTTGCAATTGCGAGAAGATGGCAGAGCGATGATCGAAGCGACGCCGGGCCAGGCATCCGCCTGGCCCGGCGTCGTCGTCCCGCCGTCCTCGCCACCTCCGCGCCGGCCCACCGACCCCCGCTGGTCGACGCCCCGCGCCGGCTCCGGCCGTCCGCTGACCGCCGCCTCAGCCGCACGACAGCGGGCGTACGGTACCGGCAACCCCACCGGGACCGCCGCACCAAGGAGGCACGCGATGCAGGACCGCACCCCGTCACCGGAGGAGCTGGAGCCGATCGAGCGCGCCGACGTCGACGAGCTGCGCGCCCTGCAACGCGAGCGACTGCGCTGGTCGTTGCGGCACGCGTACGACAACGTCCCGCACTACCGCCGGGCCTTCGACGCCGTCGGGGCCCACCCCGACGACTGCCGCGACCTCGCCGACCTGGCCCGCTTCCCGTTCACCGGCAAGGCGGAGCTGCGCGACAACTACCCGTTCGGCATGTTCGCCGTACCCCGGGAGCAGATCGCCCGACTGCACGCCTCCTCCGGCACCACCGGCCGACCCACGGTGGTCGGCTACACCCGCGACGACCTGCGGACCTGGGCCCGGCTGATGGCCCGGTCGATCCGCGCCTCCGGCGGGCGGCCCGGTGACCGCGTGCACGTCGCGTACGGGTACGGGCTCTTCACCGGCGGCCTCGGCGCCCACTACGGCGCCGAGGAGCTGGGTTGCACGGTCATCCCCGTCTCGGGCGGCATGACCGAGCGGCAGGTGCTGCTGATCCGCGACTTCGAACCCGAGATCATCATGGTCACGCCCAGCTACATGCTCGCCATCATCGACGAGATGCGGCGTCAGGGCATCGACCCGCGCCGGACCTCGCTGCGGGTCGGCATCTTCGGCGCGGAGCCGTGGACCGAGGACATGCGCCGCGAGATGGAACAGCGCCTGGACATCCACGCCCTGGACATCTACGGGCTCTCCGAGGTGATGGGCCCCGGCGTGGCCACCGAGTGCGTCGAGACCAAGGACGGGCTGCACCTCTGGGAGGACCACTTCTACCCGGAGATCATCGACCCGGTCACCGGCGCGGTGCTGCCCGACGGCGAGCAGGGCGAACTGGTGCTCACGTCGCTGACCAAACAGGCGATGCCGGTGGTGCGCTACCGCACGCGCGACCTCACCCGGCTGCTGCCCGGCACCGCCCGTCCCATGCGGCGGATCGAGAAGATCACCGGCCGGACGGACGACATGATGATCGTGCGGGGAGTGAACGTCTTCCCCACCCAGATCGAGGAGCTGATCCTGCGTACGCCGCAGCTCTCGCCGCACTTCCAGTGCGTCCTGGACCGGCGCGGCCGGCTGGACACCCTCACCGTGCGGGTCGAGCGGCGCGCCGACGCGTCCGTGGACGCCGCCGAGCGGGCCGGCGTGACCCTGGTCGAGCTGGTGAAGAACACGATCGGGGTGAGCGTGGCCGTGGACGTGCTCGCCCCGGACGCGGTGGAGCGGTCGATGGGCAAGATGCGCCGCATCGTCGACCAGCGGCAGTCCGGCTGACACCGCCCGGTCGGCGGGGCATCGGAACCGCGCGTGTGGACATAGGATCGCGGCCATGCGTGTGCTGGTGGTCTCCGCCCCGCTGGTCGGGCACGCGTTCCCGCTGGTGCCGCTGGCCGTCGCACTGCGCGACGCCGGCCACGACGTGCTGCTCGCCACGGGCGGCGGTGGCCTGGCCGCCGCCGACGCCGGCCTGGCCGTACACGACATCGCACCGGGCTTCGCCTTCGGCCGGATCGCGCGGCGGGTTCTCCTGCGCCATCCGCTGGTGGCCCGCGCCGAACTGGCCGGCACCGCGGGTACCCGGGGCGCCGGGCTGCTCTTCGGCGCGCTCAACGACCAACTCACCGATCCGGTCGTCAGGCTGGCCGACGAATGGCGACCGGACCTGGTGCTCCACGAACCGTTCGCGGTCGCCGGCGCGGTGGCCGCCGCCCGGCTGGGCGTGCCGGCCGTGCGCCAGGAGAACAACCTCTTCGACGGCCGCGAGCTGGTCCGCGCCACCGTCGCCCGACTCGGCGCCGCACTGCGCCGGCACGGCCTGACCGAGCTGCCCCCGCCGGCCGCCGCCCTCGCCGTCACGCCGGCCAGCGTCGCCCGCCAGGACGGCTGGCCGATGCGCCACACCTCCTACGGGGGCGGCGGTGAGCTGCCGGCCTGGCTGCGCGAACCGGGCCGGCGACCCCGGATCCTGGTCACCCGCAGCACCCTCACCGGCCCCGGCGACCGGGGCCCGATGCCCGCCGTGGTCACCGCCGCGCCCGGGGTGGACGCCGAGATCGTGCTGGTCCGACCCGATCGGCGTACGACCGCACGGCCGCTGCCCGACAACGTCCGGGTGGTCGACTGGATCCCGCTCGACGAGGCGTTGCCGGCGAGCGCGGCGCTGGTCCACCACGGCGGTGCGGGCAGCGCGCTCGGCGCCCTCGCCGCCGGCCTGCCGCAACTGGCCACCGTGGGCCCGGGGGACCGGCGGCACAACGCCGAGCTGGTGGCCCGCCGAGGCGCGGGCCTCGCGTCGCGCCCCGCCGACATCACCGCGCACACACTGACCCGGCTGCTCACCGACGAGACCCTGCGCACCGCCGCCGTACAGGTCAGCCAGGAGATCGCCGCGACGCCCCCGCCTGCGGCCCAGGTGGCCCGGCTCGCGGCGCTGGTCTGATCCCGCCCCCGCGTGGCCGCACCGATCGGCGGCCCGACTGCGGCACGATGACCGGATGCGACACGTCGTGCTGTTCCACTCCGTGTACGGGCTCCGGCCCGCCGTCCGTGCCGCCGCCGACCGGTTGCGCGCCGCCGGGCACCAGGTCACCACCCCCGACCTGTACGGCGTCCCCGCCGTCGACACCGTCGAGGAGGGCTTCGCGCTGCTCGACAAGATCGGCCACGAGGTGGTGCTCGACCGGGCCCGCGCGGCGCTGCGCGACCTGCCGCCGCAGACGGTCCTCGCCGGCTTCTCGATGGGCGCGGGGGTGGCCGGGGCGCTGCTGGCCGAACGCCCCGACGCCGCCGGCCTGCTCCTGCTGCACGGCACCGGCGGCGCGCCGGACGTGGTCCGGGCCGGGTTGCCGGTGCAGCTGCACGTCGCCGACCCGGACCCGTACGACGCGCCGGACGAGGTCGACGAGTGGCAGCGGACGATGACCGCCGCCGGTGCCGACCTGACGGTGTTCCGCTACCCCGGCGTGGGCCACCTGTTCACCGACCCGGACTTGACCGAGTACGCCCCGGCGGCCGCCGCAGCGGCCTGGCCCCGGGTGCTGGCCTTCCTGACCGACGCCTGACCGCGCCATCCCCTCGTCGGCACGGTCCATTGCGCCAGCCGAGCGTTCAACTCGCGTTCGCGCCGATGCGCGGAGGGGTGGGCGTGCCGTGGACGCGCTTGGCGTACGTGCGGTAGAGCCGGGGCCCGACGACCGGCATCATCAGCCGTGCCGGCAGCGGGGCGTGGGCGAGCACCGCCTTGATCACCGCGGGGTCGCCCTCGTACATCGCCATGCCGAAGATCAGCGGCAGGTCCTTCTTGGGGGTGTCGCTCAACCCGTGCTCACCGAGCTTCGCCCATTCGGCCGCGGTGACGTACCGCTGCGCCAGCGGCAGGATCTCGGACTCCTCGAGGGCCATGTGCTCGACGGCCGCAGCACGCAGCCGCTCCACGGCGTCGGCCACCGCCGCGCCGTTCTGTCCGGTCTGACGCCATGCGGGAAGCAGGGCGACGACCGCCTCGTAGGCCTCCTCGATCGCGTGGTGCTGGGCCTGCATCGCGGGGACGATGGCCGCCGCCTCCGCGCCACCGCGCTCGGCGAGCAGCGGCCACAGGAAGATGTCCTCGCCCTCGTGGTGCAGGTGCAACTGCTGGCACATGAGCGCGGCGTGCGCGCCGACCACGTCCGCGCGCTTCACGTCACCCGACCGTACGCCGCGGACGAGCTGCGGGAGCAGGCCGAACTCACGACGGAACATGGTGTGCACCATGTACATGTCGCGGACGTCGGCCATCGCTTCCTGGTGGTTCTGATTCACGGTGCCCTTTCCAAGGATTCAGTGGGTCGAACACGACGATCTTTCTCGCCGCCACTTGGAACCGACTTGGAAGACGCAAGCCGCCAGCCCGCCGCCCGGCAACACGCGTCAGTCGGCCAGCGCCGCCGTAGCCTGGGCCAGCCAGTGCGGCGACTCCCACCGGCGCGCCAGGCTGGCCGCCAGCTGGAAGTGCCGGGCGGCCTCCTCGGTGCGCCCCGTCAGACGCAGGAGCTCTCCGAGGGTCAGCGCGACCGGCCGTACCACGGCAGCCGTGGTGGAGAGGCCGGCCAGTTGATCACGGAACGGGAGCAGCGCGTCGATCACCGGCTGTGCCAGGTCCGCTCGGCCCAGGGCCACGATGACCATCGCGCGTACGCTCAGCAGGGAGGACTGGAAGTAGTCGGGACGGTAGGTGTGTCGGCCGATCGGCATGGCACGGGCCTCGTCCACCTGACCGTTCTCAATCAGTGCCAACGCCAGCAGGTCGTCCACGATCGGCCCCAGCAACGGCCGCATCCGGCGGGTCGCCTCCACGTGCTCGCCGAAGCGGCCCTGGCTCATCAGCAGGGTCGCCACCGCGAGGTAGTGGAAGGCCTCGCCGTGCAGCGATCCCTGCCCCCGCATCTGTTCGGCCACCTCGTCGTAGTGCCGCCGCGCGGTCACGAAGTCGCCAACGACGTGCGCGAGCACGGCCAGTGAGCACAGGTGGAGGACCTGCGCCTCCTTGAGCTGGTACGTCTCGGCCAGCCGCCCCTGCCGGCCGACGCTGGCACGGAGCTGCTCCGGGTCGTTGAGCGCGGCGGCGCAGTGGCCGACCACCTGCTCGGCGACCCAGCTCCAGGTCACGAGGCCGTGCTCGTCGGCGAGGTCACGCAGCTCCAGTGCCAGCTCCCGGCGCTGGGTCGCCTCCAACTCGTAGCTCATCGTGCGGGCCCGGGCAGCCAGCCCGAGGGCGTGCAGCTCGGGATCGCCCGATCGCCGGGAGATCGCCAGGGCCTCCTGTCCGGCCGCCACACCGCGTGGGTCCGACTCGCCGTCCAGCTCGGTGGCGAACGCGTCGAGCAGCCGGCACCGGGTGACCGGGTCCAGGTCGTCGGCGCGCAGCAGGCGGGTGAGCAGCTCGACGGCGGTGTAATCCACCGCGCCGTACTCGTGTCGTAGCCACGGGCTGGGTACGGTCCAGGCGGTGAACGCCGCGACGAGCAGCTCGTCGCGGCCGGCCGCGATGGCGATGTCGACGGCCCGTTTCCGGCTCTGCTGGGCGGCGGCGACCGCGCCGGCCCGGGCCTGCGCGCGCAGCAGCCGGCCCAGCAGGTCGACCCGGAGCGCGTCCCGGTCCCCGGGCACCGACGCTGCGGCGTCGACGGCGTTGGTGAGCAGTTCGATCGCGGTGTCGTACGCGTAGCGCCGTTCGGCCAGCTCGGCGGCGCGGATGGCGTACTCGACGGCGAGCGGCGCGGTCTCGGCCGACGCGGCCCGCGAGTAGTGGCGCGCCAGGGCCGGGTAGTCGTCCGGGTGCAGCCGGCGGGTGACGGCCGCGATGCGGGCGTGCAGGCGGGTGCGGCGCAGCTGCGGCAGGTCGGTGTAGATGGTGTCGCAGACCAGGCCGTGGACGAAGCGCACCCGGCCCGGCGTCGGCTCGGTGAGCAGGCCGGCGCTCAGGCCGGCTTCCAGCGCGTGCAGGACCGTGCCCTCGTCGGTGCCGGACGCGTCGACGAGTGTCCGTACGTCCGCCTCCCGCCCGACGGTCGCGGTGAGGCGCAGCACCGACACCGCAGCGGACGGCAGGTGGGACAGCCGTCGGCGCAGCACGTCGCGGACGCCTTCGGGTACGTCGGAGGTGGCGACGAGGGTGCCCTCGGCGGCGAGCAGCTGGGCCGACTCCCGGACGTAGAAGGGGTTGCCGCCGGTGCGTTCCGCCAGCGCGCTGACGGTGTCCTGATCGACTGTGGTCCGGGCCAGCGCGCCGAGCAGCCGTTCGACCTCGGGCGTCGTCAGGCCGCCCAGCGCGATCCGGTGGGGCGACCGGCGGGCCAGTCCGGCCATGGTGTCGGCGAGCCGCTCGGCGTTGTCGGCGGGCCGTAGCGCCGCGACGAACAGCAGTGCGCCGGCGGTGGTCCCGGTCACGCTGGTGAGAAGCAGCAGGGTCTCGGCGTCCGCGGCGTGCAGGTCGTCGAGTACGACGGCGACCGGTCTGCCGACGGCCGCGGCGTCCAACCAGGCGGCGACGGCGCGGTGCAGCCGGAACCGGCCGGCGGTGACGTCCCCACCCACCTCACCGTCGTCTTCGGCCAGCAGCGGCGCGAGCGCCGGCGCGAGGTCACCCGGCGGTGCCTGGAGCGCGAGCTGCCGCAGCGCCTCGACCCACGCCCAGGCCGGCGGAGCGCCCTCGACCTCGGGGCAGCGCCCGAGGGCGACCAGCCAGCCGTTGGCGGTCAGGTCCTCGACGAACCTGCCGAGCAGACGCGTCTTGCCGGCGCCGGCCTCGCCGGTGACCAGCGCGACGCGCGGGCCACGCACCCGCGCCTCCGCGGCTGCCTGCCCGAGCGCCGCCAGCTCGGCCTCCCGCCCGACGAACACCTCCTCCGGCTGCCCTCCGTCGACGGGCGTCGTCGCGGCCACCGGGGGGAGGAGGTCCAGGCGCTGGCCCAGGATCGCGGATTCGACCTCGGCCAGCGCCGGGCCGGGATCCAGACCGAGCTGGTCCGCGAGGGTCGCCCGTGCCCGCCGCAGCGCGGCGAGCGCGTCCCCCTGCCGACCGGTACGCCACAACGCCAGGGCCAGCAGCCGCCAGGTCTCCTCCCGTAGCGGCGCCTGCCGGGTCAGCAGTTCCGCCTCCGGCACCGCCTCGGCGGGGTCACCGCCGCGCATCGTCACGTCGACCAGCAACTCCCGGGCGGCGAGACGCAGCTCCTCCAGCCGCATCACCTCCGGCTGCGCCCACGGCTCACCGACGAATTCGGCGTACGCGGGACCGCGCCACAGGCCGAGACCGGTGCGGAGCAGCAGGCGGGCGTGCTCCGGGTCGGCGCAACCGACCGCGCGGGCCTCGGCCAACAGCGACTCGAAGCGGTTGGCGTCGATGGCGTCGGCGGGCAACCGTAGGGCGTACCCGGGTGGCACGGTGACCAGGACCCGCGCCGGCGCGCGGCGTTCGCGGGTCGGCTCCACCACGCGGCGCAGGTGGGAGACGTACGCCTGGAGGGAGACGATCGCCCGTGGTGGCGCGTCCCCCCGCCACAGCTCCTCGATCATCCGGCCGACGGAGACGACCTCGCCGCGGGCCGCCAGGAGCAGCGCGAGCACGGCGCGTTGACGGGGGCCGCCGAGATCGGTCGGTCCGCCTGTGTCGACCTCGACCTCGAGCGGCCCGAGCACCCTTAGCAGCATGACTGCGCCAATCCTAGCCGTCGGCGTCGGGCGATTCGCCGTCCCCACCGAACCCCTGCCCGCCGCCACCCGCCGCCCTCAGGCCGGGACGGCCAGGTCGCCCACCGGGAGCGTCACCGGTAATCGGATCCCGGTGTCCGCGCCGCCGGTGCGGATCGACGTCCGGGTCCGGCCGAGGGGCAGGGGCGCGCTCGTCCTGTTCGGCGGCACGTCGCCGGCCGTCGTCACCGCGCGCAGTCGACGGGGGAGCGACGTGCGGTCGACCGGACGCGTAAGCGCGGCGGGCGTGGGCGCCTTCGAGGGTGTGCGGAGCAGCCGGCGGGGGATCGGCGCGCGCTCGGATGACCGGGCGGCGGGCGTGGTCGTCGCCGCGAGGGTGCCGACGCGCGGCTGCGGCGCGGGCCGATCGGCGGCTGACGACGCCGTGGGGCGGACGCGGCGGCCGCTGCTGGCGTCGGAGACCGACGTCGCGGCGGCCCGCCGGGTGAGCACGGCGCGCAGCGCGTGGGGAAGGCGCTCGGCCGCGACCTGACGCAACGCCGGCGCGACGAACGCGTACCCGCTGGCGCGGTCGGCACGCAGCAGCCCGCCCGCGACGAGGGCGCGCAGCAGGGGAGCGGACCGCCCCGGCAGCCAACCGAGCGCCCGGTCGACGGCCGGGCCGGAGAGCACGCCCGTGAGGGTGGCGGCGGCCATCAGCACCGCCCGGCGCTCGCCGTCGAACCGGTCCAGCTCGGCGCCGGTGCTGCGACGTACCGGCTCGGGCAGCGTCGCCGGGTCCGCGCCCGCCACGATCGACGCCACGTACGCGGCGGCGTGCCCGGGTCGGCCACCCACCGGCGGCAGCAGCCGGTCGGCCAGGGCCACCGGCTGCCCGGCGCGGGTCAGCAGGTGGCGCAGCAGCCGCCCGGACTGCACCGTGGCCAGCGGCCGGATCGGCACCCGCCGGGCGGGCCCGGGACGGGTGTCGGTCCACTGCGGCTGGTGCACGGTGAGCACGGCCATCGGCACGCCACGCACCGTGGCGGCGGCGAACAGGTCGTGCAGAAAGCGGTGTACGGCCGGCGCGGCACGGTCCACATCGTCCACGGCGACCACGAGCGGTCGGTGGGCGGCCAGGAGCAGCAGGGTTTCCCGGCAGAGGGCCGCGGCGGCCAGTGCCTCGGCCGAGGCGTCCGGGGCCGCCAGCAGCCCCCGCAGCGCCGGCACCACCTCGGCGAGGCGGCCGGGCGCGTACAACGGCGTCAGAGCGTCGGTCAGCCGGTCGCGGGTCGCCGCCGGGCCGTCGCCGGGCCGGATGCCCGCCATGACGCGGACCAGCTCGGCGACCGGCGCGAGCACCTGATCGGGGTACGGCGGGCAGCCCACCACGCACCAGCGCACGGGTACGCCGTCCACCGTGCCCGGCGTCCGGCTCAGCTCGTGCAGCAGTCGGCTGCGGCCGCTGCCGCCTGGGCCGACGAGGGAGATCCAGCGCGGTTCGCGCTCGTGCAGGGCCCGGGACACCTGGTCGGCGATGCCGGCCAGTTCGCGGCGACGCCCGATCAACGGGCCGTCGTGCCGGTCGGCGCTGGGGCGCGCCAGGCCGGTGGCGTGCCACACGGGCATCGGCGCCATCCGGCCGGCCACCGGCATCGGCGCGAGTTGACGCTGGACGATGAGGCCGGCGGTGGCCCGCGCGGTGGCCGCGCAGAGCGCGACGCCACCGGGTACGGCGTACCCCTGCAGGCGGGCCGCGGTGGTGATCACAGCGCCGCTGGCCACGCCGTGGCCGCCGCTGACCGCGGCGCCCAGGTCGACCACCACCTCACCGGTGGCGATGCCGACGCGCACCCGCAGGGTGAGGTCACCGAGGATCGGCTGACGGTCCAGGGCGGCCTGGATCTCCAGCCCCGCCCGCACCGCCCGGTACGCGTCGAACCCGTCGGAGCGTCGTGCACCGAAGAGGGCCATCACCGCGTCGCCGACGTACTTCTCGACCACGCCGTGCCAGCGGTGCAGCACGCCGGCGACCCGTTCGAAGTAGGCCCTCTGCAGAGCGCGGACGTCCTCCGGGTCGAGCTGGTCGACAAGCGCGGTGGAGCCGACGATGTCGACGAAGAGCACGGTGACCGTCCGTCGTTCCTCGGGCACCGGCCAGTGTGGGTGGTCGGTCCGCGTCGTGTCCGCGACGATAGTGATCATGGGTGGCACACCCGTCCTTCCCAGGTGATGGGCTGACGACCCTCGGAGATTGGCATTCCTGGGCTGACGGGGGATCGGCAGAACGACGTATGTCGGCCACCCGCAACCTTTAGTCGCAATGTCGACGCGAGGAGTACCACAAGCGGCAGATGGCCGTAGAACGGTCGGGGGGCGTGTGATTAGGCTGCGTTCCATGGCCAGCGATGTGGACACCGCACCGCTCGTGGGCCGGGCCGAGCTGGTGCAGACGGTTCGGTCGGCGCTGCTCGGTGACGTGGCACAGGGACAGACGGCCGCCGTCTTCCTGACCGGCGAGAGCGGTGTGGGCAAGACCCGTCTCCTCGGCGAGATCGGCGTCCGACTGCGCGAGACGGGCGCGCTGGTCCTGACCGGCAGCTGTCTGGACATCGGCGACGCCTCGCCGCTGCACCCGTTACTCCAGGCGCTGCGACGCTTCGACGCCGACCTGACCGCCGCGCAGGCGCGTACCTCCTCGGCCGTACGCGGGCTGTTGCAGGTGTTCGCCGACGAGACCGGCGGCCCGGACGGCGCGGGCACCCTGCTGGAACGCGTCTCCCGGGGTCTGCACCTGATCGCCGAGGGACGACCGCTGGTGCTGATCCTGGACGACCTCCAGTGGGTCGACCGCAGCACCCGGCAACTGCTGCTCTACCTGCTGGCCGGCCTCGGCGACCTGCAACTCTCGGTGCTGGCCGCGGTACGCGCCGAATCGTTGCAGGGCGCGCACCCGCTGCGCCGGGTGCTCACCGAGCTGCGTCGGCTGCGGACGGTGCGGGTGCTCGACCTGTCCCCGCTGGACCGTGCCGACACCGAGCAGCTCGCCGCCGCGGTGGTGGGCCGCGCGTTGCCCGCCGAGGCGGCCGAGCAGGTCTGGCAGCGCAGCGGCGGGAACCCGTTCGTCATCGAGGAGTTGGCCCGCGACCTGCGTGACGGGCGGGACGGTCTGTCCGAGACGCTGCGCGAGATCTTCCTCGACCGGGTCGACGCGCTGCCGCAACACGCGCACGCCGTGGTGCACGCCGTGGCCGCCGGTGTCGAGCCCGTGCAGCACTGGCTGCTGGCCGAGGTGCTGCGCCTGCCCGAGGACGAGCTGATCGACGCCGCCCGTGCCGCCGTGGCGCACCGACTGCTGGTCGGTGCCGACGACGGCTACCGGCTGCGGCACCGGCTCGTCGCCGAGGTGCTGGCGCACGAGCTGTTGCCGGCCGAGCGCTCCGGGCTGCACCGCCGCTACGCCGAGGCGCTGACCGCGGCGCCGGGAGAGCTGCGCCAGGCCCGGCTGGCGTACCACTGGCGGCTGGCCGGCGAGCCGGCCCGAGCGCTGCCGGCGGCGGTCGGTGCCGCGCAGGAGGCCGAGCGACTGCACGGGTACGCCGAGGCGCACCGCCACTGGACGGCCGCGTTGCAGCTGGCTGGTGACTCCGGCTCGTCGCAGGTGGACCGGGTGGAGCTGCTCGGCAACGCGGCCGAGGCCGCCCACCACTGCGGGGAGCACGCCCGCGCGTTGGCGCTGCTGGAGGAGTTGGCAGCGGTCCGGGGTGGCGGGCCAAGGTGCTCGCTGCACATCCGCCGGGCGCGGTACCTGGCCGCCGCTGGCCGCTCCGCCCTCGCGGAGAAGGAGTACGAGCGGGCCCTCGACGCGGCGGACTGCTCGCCACGGGACCGGGCCACCGCCGCCGCGCGACTCGCCGAGCTGCTGCTGCACCTGGGTCGGTATGCCGACGCGGGCCGGCGCGCCCGGGAGGCGCTGGCGTTGGCCGCCGAGGTGGAGGGTTCCACCACCGAGGTGGTGCTGGCCAGTTCGGCGCTCGGTTTCAGCGACGCGTACCTGGAGGACCCGGACGCCGGTCTGGCGGTGATGCGCCAGGCTCTCGAGACCGCCGAGCGCTCCGGCCAGCCGGAGGACGTGGCCTGCGCGTACCTGCACCTGGCGGAGTTGTTGACCGGGCCGCTCAACATCCTCGAAGAGGGCGTGGTGGTGGCCCGTCGGGGTGCCGAGCGGGTGGCCGAGCTGGGTCTGGGGCGTACCTGGGAGACCCGTCTGCTGGCCATCGCCACGAACGGGCTGTTCCGGGTGGGGCAGTGGGCCGAGGCGGAGAAGGTGGTCGCCGCCGCGCTGCGGCACCGGCCGTCCGGCGCGGACGCCGTCGAGCTGCTGTTGGCCCGTTGCCGGCTGTCGGTGGGCTACGGCGACATCGCCGCCGCCGACCGGGATCTCGAAGCGGTGGCGACCGTGCTGGCCGGTGGCGGGGCGCGGCACGTCATCCCGTTGCTCACGCTGCGCGCCGGACTGTCCATGTGGGAGGGCCGGCACGACGTCGCGCGGCAGGCCGTCCAGCGTGGCCTGACCGAGAGCCGCTCGGACGACGTGACGATCCTGTCGGCTCTGGTGTGGCACGGGCTGCGTGCCGAGGCGGAGGCGCACGCCAGTCGTACCGTCGCCGTGGACCCGACGGCGGTACGTCGGTTGCGCGACGTCGCCGATCGGGTCGCGCGCAAGAGCGCGTCCGCGGCCCGACCGGTGCGCTCGGTGGTGGACGGTTTCCTGGCGTTGTGCGCCGCCGAGGTGAGCCGCCTCGACAGTAGTGACCCGGAGTTGTGGGCCGCCTCGGTCGCCGAGTGGGACCGCCGTAACCACCCTTACCCGGCGGCCTACTCGCGGCTGCGTCAGGCCGAGGCGCTGCTCGCCCGGCGCAGCAGGGTGGCCACCGCGGGCAAGCTGCTCCGGGAGGCGTACCGGGTGGTGCAGGGGTTGGGTGCGGTGCCGTTGACCTCGGAGATCCGGGAGCTGGCGGGGCGGGCCCGGGTGTCCCTCGACGAGCGGGACGGCGCCGACGGCACCCGCGCCGCCGCGTCGGTCGAGCCGGCCGACGACGAGTTGGCTGCCCTCACCGCGCGGGAGCGGGAGGTGCTCGCGCTCGTCGCCGAGGGGTTGACCAACCGGGAGATCGGGCAGCGGTTGTTCATCAGCGAGCGGACCATCGGCGTGCACGTGTCGCACATCTTCGACAAACTGCAGGTCCGCACTCGCGTGCAGGCCAGCGCGATCCACCTGCGCAACGCGCGCGGCTGACGACACCCCTACGTATCCCCGGCGCCGTTGTGCGCCGGGGATACGTCGTTCTACTGATCCCGGCGGCGGCTGTCGGCTGAGAGGCTGTGCCCCGTCGACGGCGCCGGGGGTGCCACGACCATCATGGAGGAGAGATGACCGAACCCGTCTGGGGGCCCGTGCACCGGGACATCGTCGACCTGCTCGCCGATCACCCGGCGGACGTGCCGGCGGTGGTCGACCATCTCACGAAGCTCCAGGACATGCTGGTGCGGTTGCCTCCGCTGGAGGCGAGCTGCCCGCTCGCCGACTTCAACAGGCTCTACCTGACGATCACGAGCAGTGTGCTGGACGGCCTGTACGACGACAGGTTCGTCGACCCGGCGTTCCTCTCCCGCCTGGACGTCGAGTTCGCGGCCCGCTACTTCGACGCCATGCGGCTCTGGACCGACTCCAGCCCGGGCACGCCCAAGGCCTGGTCGTGTCTGTTCGAGCGGATGCGCGGGCCCGACGCCCGGCCGTTGCCGTCGGCGGCGGCCGGTGTGAACGCGCACATCAACTTCGACCTGCCGTTCGCGTTGGTGACGACGTTCGACCACCTGGAGTCGGAGCCGGTCGACGGAAGCGACCAGCACCACGACTACCTCGAGATCAACAACATCTTCGCGGACAAGATCCCCGGTCTGCGGCGGGGTTACCTGGAGCGGTGGCAGCTGCTCATCGACATGCTCAACGGCGACATCGACGACTGGTACCAGGGGGAACTGGTCGAGTACACCCGCGATGTCGCCTGGCGGAACGCGCAGAAGATCTGGCGGTGCCGGCACGATCCGGACGCCCACGAGTGTGAGCGTACGCGGCTGGACGACAACGCCGCGGCGCTCGGACGGTTGCTGCTCTCGCCCCTCGGGGCGTTCCTGCAGTAGCCGGGACGGGGGGTCCCCGCGCTCCGCCCGTGGGGGCGGCGGAGCGCGGGGACGCAAACCGCCCCGCCCGCTCCACCTACCCGCGCAGCCAGCCGGCTCTGACCGGCGGCAGCCGGGGAGTCAGCCGGTCGGCCCGGGGGGTGTCGACCGTCTGCCGTCGTCGGCCGGCCCGGGGGGTGCCGGCCGGCGACGGGTCAGTGGCGGGCGGGGAACGGCGTCGGTCGTCGGCAGGGGCGTGAAAGCGGGAACATCCGGGGGTGTCGGCGGGCCCGTTCCGGGTACGCCCGCGCCATGACCGTCCTGGCCCGGCGCCGTCCCGCCGCCCGACCCCGTCCCGCGCGGCCCGGTCCCCTGCGGCCGGGCGGCCCGGTTTCGCGGCCCGCCGCCCGACCGGGTGCGCGATGAGAGCAGCCCCGACCGCCGCGCGTCGTCCGCCGGCCCGGGTGGCCGGTGGGGGCCACCGTCGCCCGGCGGTGAGCGTCGTCGAGCCGGCGACCCCACCTCCGCCGTCCACCGGCGCGGACCTGTCCTGACCAGGGCACCCGGCTACCCGGTTCCGCCGCTCGGGCCGTCGGCTGACACCTACGGTCGGATCAGGACCTGCGAGGGTGGGACGGGCGATGGCTGACGAGCACCGGGCGAAACCGCGACGCTGGGACGGACGACGCCACACGCCGACCGGGCCGGACCCGGCGTTGCGCGCCGCTCGCGATCCGGCCCGCCCGCACCGGGGTGGTCGGCAGGGTGTCGTGGTGCCCGAGCGGGTGGAGAGTCCGGCCCGCGCGGCGCCGCCGGCCAGCCCGCTGCGGCGGTGGCTCTTCGAGCACCAGGTGCAGCCGCCCGGCCCGGAGACGGCCGAGGGGCAGAACCGCCGGCACGCCTGGTGGCAGGTGATGTGCCTGACCGGCGTGGACTACTTCTCCACCCTGTCGTACCTGCCGGGCATCGCCGCGGTGGCCGCCGGCGCGCTCTCGCCGCTGGCGACCCTGTTGATCGTCGCGCTGACCCTGTTCGGCATGCTGCCGATGTACCGCCGGGTGGCCCAGGAGAGCCCGCACGGGCAGGGCTCGGTGGCGATGCTGGAGCGACTGCTGCCGTTCTGGCGGGGCAAGATCTTCGTGCTCGTGCTGCTCGGGTTCGTGGCCACCTCGTGGATCATCACGATCACCCTGTCCTCGGCCGACGCCACCGTGCACCTGCTGGAGAACCCGTACCTGCCGGACACCCTGCATGGCCGGGCGGTGCCGGTGCTGGTCACGGTCGCGCTGCTGCTCGTCCTCGGTGGGGTGTTCCTGCTCGGCTTCCGCGAGGCCGTGGTGGTCGCCATCCCGCTGGTGGCGGTCTTCCTCGTGCTCAACGCGGTGATCGTGGTGGTCGCGGTGGCCCGGATCGCCGACGATCCCGCCATCGTGTCGAACTGGACGGCGGCCCTGACGGCGAGCGGCGGGGGACCCGGGCACGTGCTGCTCACCGCCGTGCTGGCCTTCCCGCTGCTGGTGCTGGGGCTGTCCGGTTTCGAGACCGGAGTCAGCATGATGCCCCTGGTGGCGGCCGACGGACCGGACCGGGCAGCACGGCTGGCCGCCCGCATCCGCAACACCCGGCGGCTGCTCACCACGGCCGCGTTGATCATGTCGGTGTATCTCATCTCGACGACGTTCGTGACCACGGCGCTCGTCCCGGCCGCCGAGTTCCGGCCGGGCGGCGCGGCGAACGGACGGGCGCTGGCCTTCCTGGCGCACACCTATCTCGGCGAGGTGTTCGGCACCGTCTACGACGTGAGCAGCGTGCTCATCCTCTGGTTCGCCGGGGCGTCGGCGATGGCTGGGCTGATCAACATCGTGCCCCGCTACCTGCCCTCGTACGGCATGGCACCGGAGTGGGCACGCGCCGTCCGCCCCGTGGTGATCGTCTACACCGTGGTCAGCGTCGCCATCACCATCGCCTTCCGCGCCGACGTCAACGCCCAGGCCGGCGCGTACGCCACGGGGATCCTGGCGATGATGGTCTCCGGCGCGGTGGCGGTGACCATCTCGGCGATCCGGCGTCGCCACCGCGCCGGGGCTGTCGGCTTCACCGTGCTGACGTTGGTGCTGCTGTACGCGTTGCTGGAGAACGTCATCGAGCAGCCGGACGGGATCACCATCTCGGCGCTGTTCATCCTCGGCATCATCGCGGTGTCGTTGATCTCCCGGATCACCCGGACCACCGAGCTGCGCGCCGAGCGGATCGAGTTCGACGAACCGGCCCGCCGGTTCGTCGCCGAGTCGCTGGCCCACGACGGGCAGTTGCACCTGATCGCGAACAAGCGGCAGAGCGGTTCGGTGAAGGAGTACACGATCAAGGAGCGGGCGCAGCGGGGGATGAACCCGGTGCCCGGGGCGGCGGACGTGCTGTTCCTGGAGATCGACGTGGTGGACCCGTCGGGGTTCAGCCAGGTGCTGCAGGTGCACGGCGTCGAGGTGGCCGGCTTCCGGGTGCTGCGGGCCAGCAGCCCGGCCGCACCGAACGCGATCGCCGCGATCCTGCTCGCGCTGCGGGACGCGACCGGGGTACGTCCGCACGCGCACTTCGAGTGGTCCGAGGGCAGCCCGATCGCGCACCTGCTGCGCTATCTGATCCTCGGTCGGGGGGACACCCCGCCGGTGGTGCGGGAGATCATCCGCCGTACCGAGCGGGACCCCCTGCGTCGTCCCGGCATCCACGTCGGCGGGTGAACCGAGCCCTCTGGTGCCGAAGGTGCCGAAAAAGATGAATGGCAGCACTATTCACGTTCACACCTTCCTGTCCGTATTGCGGTCATATCGTGACATCTGGTGGTCGGCGGCACGTCCGGCCCCCCCGCGCCCGGATGCGGCGTGGTCATGGCACGTACGCAGGAAGGCAGGCACCGGATGTCCACGTACCGACCAGGAGACCGCCCAGCCCGACCCCGACGGCGGTCCCGATGGTTCCTAGCCGGCGGGCTGCTGGCCGGGAGCCTGGTGGTGGGGGCGGCCGGCGTGGCCGGCGTCGCCGCCGCCGCCGACCGTGACCTCTCCCTCGGAGTCCTGGGGAGGTTGACCTCCGCGGCCGATCGTGACGACGACCGGCGGTCCGGAAACGGGTCCACCCCGGAACGCGGCGGGGACGACGCCGAGCGGGCCCGGCCGCACACTCCGGGGACCGGCAAGCGGGGCGTGGTCGAGGTGCCCTGCGACGCGGCGAAGCTGGTGGCCGCGCTGGTGACGGCCAACGCGGAGGGCGGCGGGGAGCTGCGGCTCGCTCCCCGGTGCCGGTACACGCTGACCGAGGCGTTCCACGAGACCGACCAGTACGACGGTGGGATTCGGGACGCCCGGGAGCAGGCCGACGCCGCGGAGACCCCCGGGGACGCCGACGCCCCGCCGCACAACCCGGCCGACGACACGGCCGGCCTGCCGGTGATCTACCAGCCCATCACCGTCGACGGGGCCGGCGCGACCATCGCCCGCGACGCCCAGGCCGAGGCGTTCCGCTTCTTCACCGTCCGCGACGGGGGCGAGCTGACCCTGCGCGACGTCGAGCTGCACAACGGCCGCTCGACCATCGAGGGCGGCAGCGTGCACGTCGTGCACGGCGCGACGGCGGTGGTGGAACGCGTCACCGTCACCCAGAGCACGTCGCTGTCGCCCGAGGGCGGTGGCGGTGGGATCTTCAACGACGGCACCATGGTGGTCACCGACTCCACGTTCGTCGGCAACAGCGCCTCGGGCGCCGCGGGCAAGGGCGGGGGCCTGCTCAACGGCGGTGTGCTGACGGTCAAGCGTTCGGAGTTCCGCCACAACAGCGCCAACGGGTACGGCGGCGGGCTCGGCAACTACCGGGGCGCGGCGGACGTGGACACCAGCACGCTCGCCGAGAACAGTGCCGGGCAGGGCGGCGGCCTGGCCAGCTTCTCGGCCCGTACCAAGGTGTACGACACCGAGTTGCTGAACAACACCGCACAGGTCGGCGGCGGCGCCGCCAACTCCGACGCGGTGCTCGTGATGCGCAAGATGACGATTCGCGGCAACACCTCCACCGTCAACGGCGGCGGCATCTCGACCGTCAAGGGTCTGCTGCCCCTCGACGACAGCGTGGTCGCCGGCAACACCACGCACGGCATCGGCGCCGGCATCTACGCCGAGAAGTCCAACCTGCTCGTACGCGGCAGCGACGTGACCGGTAACGAGGCGGTCGGCGCGACGTCCAAGGGCGGTGGCATCTACGCCTCCGCGGGTTCGGTGGCGCTCTACACGACCAAGGTCACCCACAACGCGGCCACGGTGAAGCCGGGCGGCATCTTCGCCGAGCACGCCCAGATCAAGATCGACGACGAGAGCGTCGTCGTCGAGAACGAGCCGACCAACTGCGAGGGCAGCGCCGTACCGATCGCCCACTGCTTCCGCTGAGGCCTGACAGCGTCATCCATCCTGAGCACATCCGCCCGCCCGGACAGCGTCCGGGCGGGCGTGCTCGTCCCGTCGCCGCAGTCACGCTTCCGAACCAGCCTCCTAGGACGGCATGGGCGGTGTGGCGACCCCGACCGCCCGCGCCCGACCTGCAGGATCGAGCCGGCGACCCCGGACACGGAACGGCCCGCGCCCTGCACGGGCGCGGGCCGTTCGACGGCGTCGATCCTACTTGGACGGCTCGGGCAGCTTGCACTTCACCTTCGGGTTGGCCCCGATGTAGTTCAGCGGTCCGGCCACGACCGTGACCAGGATCGTCCCCGCCTCGGCGCAGTTGGTGTCGTCGCCGCTGTAGTACCCGCGCTGACCGCCGGCGATCGCACCGATCACCAGCCAGATCACGACGATGACTCCGAGTATCGAGGTGCCGCGCATCGCTGCCTCCTGAAGGAATGTGGTGTATCTGAGGTGCAGGCGTTGTACCCAATCGGGTCGCGCGGCTAACGGTGATCGGAAGGCGTGCCCGGCGGCATCGTCCGTCCGGCTGATGCCGGCATCAGCCGCCCGCACCACGTATCGGCGGGCTGCTATCGGATCGCCGACCCACCCGGCCGTCGCAACGGGCAGCGGACGTAGAACTGCCTCACGGCCCGCCGAGGAGGACCCATGGACGTCCCGACACCGTCGCTGCACATCGACCGCCCCGAGGACGTCGCGGTCGCCGCCCGCGCGCTCGCCGGCGGCGCGATCGTCGCGGTGGCGTTCGCCAACGTCTACGCCCTCGTGACCCGCCCCGACCCGGCCACCGTGCGCCGGGTCAACCTGGCCAAGGGCCGCGCGGCTCACCAGGTCGGCAGCATCACCACCGCGATCGGGCGGATCCCGGGGATGTTCGACTGGTCCCGCATCTCGCCGCGATTGCCGGTCGGCCGGGTGCGGGCCCTGATGGACGCCCTCTACGGGGGCGGCCCGTTCGGCTTCCGCGGGCCGGCCGCCGACCGATTGCCCGAGCACCTGACACAGGTCGACAGCGGTCTGCGTACCGCCCAGGTCATCGCTCCCGGTCTCACCTGCCCGTCCAACACGTTCTTCGAGCGGGCGCTCGCCGAGACCGGCGCCGACCACCTCTACATCACGTCGGCGAACCGGTCCCGGCACCACACCGGGGCCGCCGACGAGCCGGCGCACTGGAAGGCCGGCGCGCTCGCCGCCGACTTCGCCCACCTCGACGACCTGGTGGTGCTCGCCCACCCGGACGAGGCGGTGGCCCGTGCCGCCTACCCGGGTTACCTCACCACCTCGGTGACCCTGCTCTCGTTCCACGCGCCCGCCGGCGAGCTGGAGGAGCCGCCGGTGCTGACCGTGGACCGGCACGGCTCGCTGCACGTCGACGACGTACGCCGCGCGGCCGTGCCACTGGGCCTCCAGGTCCGCCTCGGCGACAACGCCGGGCAGCGGCTACAGGCCCGGGGGTACGCGGGCGCGTTGGTGTGAACCGGCCGCCGGCCGGCGGCCGGTTCAGTGCGGCGGTGCGGGGGACTCCGGCGGCTTGCCTCGACTGCGGCGGTGGTCCGCGTACGCGACCCCGGCCAGCACCACCAGCGCGCCGAACGAGGCGGCCAACGGTGGCAGGTACATCGCCGCGGGCGCGATCGTCAACAGGGCCAGGAGGCCGCCGGCCCGGGACGGCGACACCCTGCTGAACACCTCGTACTCGAACGAGGACCGACCCACCAGGAACAGCGCCGGGCCGCCGAGGATCACCGCCACCCAGGCCGGCGGCGTACGGCCGGGGTGGTCGTGCAGCACCAGGTCGAACCCGGAGGCGGTGGTCACCACTCCGGCGATCATCAGCAGGTGGGTGTACGGCGCAGTGAACAGGAACTTCCCCGGTGCGCCGGACATCTTGATCGCCGACGGCAGCAGTTGGCCGGACTTGTGGACGTAGATCCGCCACAGCAGCAGAGTGGTCGCGAACGCCACCGCGAACGACGCGATGTTCTGCGCCTCGGTGTGGTTCAGGTTGAACATCGTGCCGATGGTCAGGATGGCGTCGCCGAGGGCGATGATGAAGAACTGCTGGTACCGCTCGGAGAGGTGCTCGGCCGTGACGTTGCGCTGCGGCTCCGGCACCACCCCGAGCCCGGGCACCGGGTACGCGAGCCGGAAGCCCGTGTAGTCGATGGCCAGCGCGATGGCCCAGCACGCCATCCGGGCCTCGCCGGCGACGAACCCGCCGATGATCCAGGGGATCGCCGACACGGCGAACCAGGCGAAGATGCGTAACGCCCGGCGCTGGGTCTGCGGTTGGCGGCGCACGGCCGGTATCAGGAACAGCCCGCGGCCGAGGTGGATGACCACGTACGTGCCGGCGAAGACGAGGCCGCGCGCGCCGAACGCCTCCGGGATCGCGGTGGTCATCAGCAGGGCGCCGAACATGACGGCGGAGATCAGCAGCTTGATCTCGGTTCGTTCCGGGTCGTACAGGTCGGTGACGAGGGTGGTGATCGCCCACGTCCACCAGACGGCAGCCAGGAGGATCAACGCCTGCCCGGCGCGATGCCAGTCGAGCTGGGTGACCATGTCCCGCGAGATGAGCGCGAGCGCCACCACGTACACCAGGTCGAAGAAGAGTTCGAGCAGCGTCACCCGTCGCGGGGACTCCGGGTCGCGTACCGGTGGTCGGGACCTCTCCGGCCCGGGCTCCGGCGCGGGGAGGTGCACGCTCGCTCCTGCGGTGCCGGCGGACTCGGCGGACCGTCCGGCCCACCTCGACCGACGCTAGCCAGCAGCGCCGCGCGCCACCTGGGGATTCGTCCCCTCGTCCCCCGACCGGGGTGGTCGATCACGGGCAGCGGCAGGCACCCTTCGTGACGCGGCCGGAACGAGCGAACCCCCGGTCGTCCGCGCGGACGACCGGGGGTTCACGGTGGCGGTTCAGCCCTGGTCGCCGCCGGGCAGCACCGCGGCCGCCTCGTCACCGACGCCGGCCAGCAACCGGGCCTGCTGGGGCCAGGTGGTCAACCCGGGCGCGGCGCGCAGACCGGCTGCCCGGATCAGGTCGCGCAGCGCCGGCTCGTCCAGCGCGCCGAGCTGGCCGTAGGTACGCACACCGGCCGCCTGCAACGCGGCGGCCATCTTCGGCCCCACACCCTGGATACGGCGGAAGTCGTCGGCCCGGCCCGTCGGGTCGGTGTCCGCGCTCGCCGCCGTGGCCGGCGTGGTGTCGGCGTCCCGGACCGGCGGCGTGGCCCGCACCGGCTCGGCGTCGTCGACGTCCGCCGGTGCCGTCCCGGCCGGCGTCGCCTCGTTGTACGACGTCTCAGCCGGCGTGGTGTCGACCGCCGTGGTGTCGACCGGCGTGGTGTCGACCGGCGTCGTGTCGAGCGGCGAGGTCTCAGCCGGTGTGGCGTCGACCGGTGTGGCGTCGACCGGCGTCGTGTCGAGCGGCGAGGTCTCAGCCGGTGTGGCGTCGACCGGTGTGGCGTCGACCGGTGTGGCGTCGACCGGTGTGGCGTCGACCGGTGTGGCGTCGACCGGTGTGGTGTCGGTCGGAGTGGTGTCGACCGGCGTGGTCTCCGCCTGTGCGGTCTCGGCCGGGGTGGCCTCGGGCGACGGCGTGTCGGTGCTGTCGTCCAGCGGCTGGCGCGGGGCGATCACGGTCGCCGGGCCGGACTGCTCGTCGGCAGTGACCGGCTCGTCGATCTCGTCGGTCCGCTCGGCGGTGGGAACGGGTGGCGGGGGGTCGGTGAGGGCCATGTCGCCCGGGTCGACGGCGTTCGGCGTGGAATCGTCCGAGGTGGTCACGGCGGCAGGCGCGCTGACCGTGTCCACCGGGGCCGGCTCGTCGGCCACCACCACGGGCGGGGAGTCGATGCTCGCCGCCGGTCGGGCCTCGTCGGTCGTGGCCGGTGGCTCCGGGCTGCTGACCACGGCCAGACCAGCGACGGGATCACCGTCCACGATGGGCCTGCCAGTGACCCCCGCGCTCTGCCGGCCGCGCAGCAACCATCCGGCGGCCAGGCCCAGCAACAACGCCACTACCACTATCAGCGAGTGTCCGATAGACCACTCCACGGCGAACCTCCCTCTCACGTCGTCGAGAAAGTCACGAGAAAAACTCGCCGCAGCTTCGCACACGCGCTCGGACGACGACAGAGAGGACTGGCCGTACGGCGCGCGCCATCGTCCGTCACCGCGCGTGGTGCGCGACGGGTGACGCAGCGTCGCCCCCGGACCGTCCACCCGCCCGGGCCGTCGCCGCGCCCCGACCAGCGCCGCACGCGTGCCCCGACCAGCGCCGCGACCGACCACGGGGCACGGACAGCGGACGACCCGGGCCGGCGCTCGCACGCCGTACCCGGGTCGGTGGTGCCGTGGTCAGTCCTGGTCGCCCTCGTAGGTGTGGAAGTCGTCGACGAAACGGCGTCGCAGCGGGGGCACCCGGCTGGTCACTCCGAAGTAGCCACGCGCGCCGAGCAGCGCGAGTCGCCCGACCACCGGACGGTACATCCGGTCGTCGCCGCTGGTGCCGCTGCGGTTCAGCGATTCGGCGACCCGCGCGAAGCCGTAGGGCACCATCGCGGCCTCGTAGTCCGCCACAGCCTGCACGAGCGTCTTGTCCCCGGTGACGGCGCTGGACAGGTGCCGGCAGAGCAGCCGGGCGTCACGCAGCGCGGTGTTGGCCCCCACCCCGCGCCCCGGCGTCATCGTGTGGATGGCGTCCCCGAGCAGTGTGACGGTGCTGCTCTTCCAGGGTGGCGTCGGTTCGGACGTGCTCACCTTGATCGGCAGGACGCTGCCCGGATCGCTGATCCGCAGCAGTTCCCGCAGGTGTGGATGCCAGTTGGGAGTGAGGTCCAGCGCGACCCGTTTCAGGTCCTCGCCACGGCGTTGCAGCACGTCGACCGGGAACCGACGGGCCGTACTCCAGATGATGAGGTTGATGTAGTCGGCGCTGGTGTTCTCCGACAGGCCGGACCAGGCGCGGAGCAGGGCGGCGTCCTCGTCGTTGACGCCGGACTTGATCGCCCCGTCGGGGCTCCACTTGAACTCCATCACGTGCAGCACGCCCATGGTGCCGCCGGCGCCGAAGATGAGCGAGATGCCCTTGCCGACCCGCTCGGGCACGAGGTCGCGGGTCTGCGGGGTCAACGGGATGCGGGTGGCGATGTTGATGGTGCCGGCGTCGCGGGTGACCGCGTGCGGGAGGTACTGGTGGCGTACCGCCGAGTGCGTGCCGTCCGCCGCCACCAGCAAATCACCGGTGGCGCTGCTTCCGTCGGCGAAGTACGCGGTGACCGTGCCGTCGTCACGCTGCTCGTACCGGACGAAGGTCTTGTCGAAGTGCACCACGTCGGCCAGGCCGGTGAGCAGCACCTGGCGCAGCACCGTCCGGGCCACCGAGTGTTCGGTGCGTACGGGATCGACCGCCGGACGCAGCTCGAACGATGCGGTCTCCCGAAGCCGTTGCGTGACGACGTTGAAGTAGCTCGGCGGCCGGGCGCAGGTGGCCAGGAACGTGGCGAACAGCTGTGGCGGCAGGCAGTCACGCAGCGCCCGGCTGCCGGTGGGACCGATGCCCACGCGGTATCCGAGCAGCCCCTCGCCGCTGTGCCGGTGGCGCTCGTAGACGGCCACGCTGATCCCGGCACGACGCAGCCCGTGTGCCAGGCACAGACCGCCCGTGCCGGCGCCGATGATCAGGACGTGCGGTCCCTCGGTGGACATGTCAGCCCGCCGGGTGGGGTGCCGCCGCGTCGACCGCGTCCCAGCGGTAGAAGCAGTCGGCGATGGCGTCCTTCGGGGAGCGCCAGGTCGACAGGTACGGCGAGGTGTGCGCGGCGAGCCGTTCGTTGACCTGCTGGAACAGCGGGTGGTTGCGGGCGGCTGCGAGGGTGCCCGGGTTCACGTCCGAGGTCTCGATGAGATGCACGAACACGTCGTGCAGGCAGTACAGGGACCGGTGCGTGACGCCGGTGAGACCGGGCAGTTCGGTGGCGTCGGACTCGGCGAAGATCTGGGCGACCCGCCCCTCCGCGCCCGGGATGATCCGGCTGACGATCAGTAGACGACTCATGGGACCCCTTTCGCCGGTGGCCGATCCCGACCCGGGGGCCGGTGGTCACGTGCTCGATGCGGTCACCGTGCCGTAGGACGTGTCACGTCACCGTCACGTCGGCCGCCCGGCCGGTGACGGCCGCGCGGCGGTGTCCCGCCCGGTCGCGGGGCGGCTGGCCGCCCGGATCGGGGCGAGCGTGTCGTCGAGCAGCGCGCTCATCGCCGGGCTGGGTTCGAGGCGCAGCTCCCGGCGCAGCAGGTCCCGGTAGACGTAGAAGGCGTGTACGGCCTCGAAGGCGTTGCCCTCGGCGAGGTGGATGCGTACCACCAGCCGGTGCGGCGTCTCGCGCAGCGGCTCGGCGGCCATCGCCTCCAACGCGGCCTCCAACGCCTCGCCGTGTCGGCCCGCGGCGAGGTGCTGGGCGGACACCTGCTCCAGCATGTGCAGGCGCAGTTGCCGCAGCCGCTCCCGGTCCAGCAACACCCAGTCGTCGTACCAGCCGGGCAGCAGGTCGTGCCGGCCGGCGGCGAGCGCGCCGGCGGTGGTCCGCGGGTCGTCGCCGTTGCGGACCCGCTCGGCCGTCCCGACGAGGTCGTCCACGTCGAGGCGTACGGCCGGGGCGAGCCGGACCGTGTCGCCGGCCACGGTCATCGGGCAGCACGGGTCCTGCCGCAGCCGCCACAGCGCGGTCCGCAGCGAGGACAGCGCCCGTTCCTCGGACACGTCGGGCCACAGCAGCCCGGCGAGCTGGCTGCGGGTGGCGCCGGGGCGCAGCCCGATCAGCGCGATCACCCGTTGCAGCCCGCGCGGCACCACGATGTGCGCGGTGGCGTGCAGGAGGCGGAAACCGCCGAGCAGGTGCAGCGTGAGGTCGCCCTCGCTGGGACCTCCGGCGGTCGGCACGGACGGATCAGCGGCCACGGCGGCACCCCCTGCGGAACGCTCGTCCCGACTGTCTGCTGTGTCCCGGATCGACTGCCCGCGTCGCCACCGTCGACTCCGTCGATGGAATCCGACCACGGCTGTCCAGGCATGGCACCACCCGCGGAGCCGCCGGGCTGACCACCGTGAAGATTATCAATAACAGTCACGGTGCGTCAACGCCGACAGTAGCTTGCTGTCGCTCATAGGTAACCATGAAATCGGTTCTGAACTGCTAAAACATAGATTCGTCGGGGCGCGTTGCACACAAGGGACGCATAGCTCATACACAGGTTGCGTCAACGCAGCGTCACCGTTGGGCGTCGTTGTCCGGTCCGTCGCCGTGACGCCGTCGTGACGACGACTGCCGCATCGTGGCGGCAGTCGTCCAGCGCGTCCGCAGGCTCATCGAGCCGACCTGGACGCCGTGGGGGGAGGCCCAGCCATGGACCGATCGCTGATCGTCGCGAAGGTGGTACCGACCGCCGAGGAACGGGTCGCCGAGATCTTCGCCGAGTCGGACGCGACCGAGCTGCCGCGCCTGGTCGGTGTCCGGCACCGCGCGCTGTACCGACTGCACGACCTCTACGTGCACCTGCTGGAGACCGAGCATCCGGCGCAGCCGGCGGTGGAGGCCGCCCGGGAACACCCCGAGTTCGTCCGGGTCAGCGACCGGCTGCGGCCGTACGTCTCGCCGTACCTGTCGACCTGGAGCTCCCCGCGCGACGCGATGGCGCACTGCTTCTACCGGTTCGACGCGCCGGACGCCGGGGGACGCTCGTGACCGCCACCGCAGGGCAGGCGGAACAGCTCTGGTCCCGGTGCGCCGGCTGCGCGACCCTGCTCTACCGCAAACGGCTGCGACGCAACCTGGACGTCTGCCCGGAGTGCGGCGAACACTCCCGCCTCGGCGCGCCGGAGCGGCTGCGGCTGCTCGCGGACCCGGGCTCGCTGCGCCTGCTGCCCGACCGGGTGCCCGAGGCGGACCCGCTGGAGTTCGTCGACGTGCTGCCGTACCCGCACCGGCTCACCGCGGCGCGCGCCGCCACCGGCCTGCCCGAGGCGGTCCTCTGTGGCACCGCCACCATCGGCGGGCACCCGGCCGCCCTGGCGGTGATGGACTTCCGGTTCCTCGGCGGCAGCCTCGGCGTGGCGGTGGGCGAGCTGATCACCCGGACCGCCGAGCGGGCGCTCGACGACCGGGTGCCGCTCGTCCTGGTCACCGCGTCCGGCGGGGCGCGGATGCAGGAGGGCGCCCTGTCGCTGATGCAGATGGCCACGGTCAGCCAGGCCATCGCCGCGCTGCGCGAGGCCGGTCTGCTCACCGTCAGCGTGCTCACCGACCCGACCTACGGCGGGGTGGCGGCGTCGTTCGCCACCAACACCGACCTGGTGCTCGCCGAGAGCGGCGCGCGGATGGGGTTCGCCGGGCCACGGGTCATCCGCCAGGTCACCGGCCGGGCGTTGCCCGAGGGGTTCCAGACCGCCGACTTCCTGCTGCGCCACGGTCAGGTGGACATGGTGGTGCAGCGCCGGTCGTTGCGAGGTTGCCTGGCGGCCCTGCTCGCCGCGGCCCGCGCCGGCCGTCCGACGCGCACACCCGTACCCCGGCAGGAGCCGGCGCGGCACCACGAACGCCTGGCCGAGGCGATCCCATCGGACGGACAGCGACCGTCGGCCGGCGACGGCCCGCAGCCGACGACGCACGACGCGTGGGAGACCGTGCGGACGGCCCGCCACCCGGGCCGACCCACCACCCTGGACTATCTGGACTCCGTCTTCGACGGGTTCGTCGAGCTGCACGGCGACCGGCTCGGCGGGGACTGTCCCGCGGTCGTCGGCGGTCTCGCGCGGTTGGCGAGCCGGCACGTGATGGTGATCGGTCACCAGAAGGGCCACACCACCGCCGACCTGGTCGCCCGCAACTTCGGCATGGCCAGCCCGGCCGGGCACCGCAAGGCGCTACGGCTGATGCGTCTCGCCGCCCGACTGGGCCTGCCGGTGATCACCCTCGTCGACACACCCGGCGCCGACCCGGGGATCAACGCCGAGGAGCAGGGCCAGGCCGCGGCCATCGCGGAGAACATCCTCACCCTCACCGTGCTGCCGACCCCCGTCGTCACGGTGATCACCGGTGAGGGCGGCAGCGGTGGCGCGCTGGCCCTCGGCGTCGCCGACCGGGTGCTGATGCTCCAACACGCCGTCTACTCGGTGATCAGTCCGGAGGGCTGCGCCGCCATCCTCTGGCCGGACCGCTCCGCCGCGCCGCAGGCGGCCCGCGCGCTGCGGCTGACCGCACCCGACCTGTGCCGCCTCGGCGTCGTCGACGAGATAGTCCCCGAGCCGGCCACGGCCGCCCACGACGACCCGGCCGAGACCGCCCGGCGGCTGCGCGCCGCGCTGCTGGCCAACCTGCTACCGCTGCTGGACGTGCCGCCCGCCATGCTGGTCCGCCTACGGCGGCAGCGCTTCCGCCGGTTCGGCGCCACCCGCGCCGGCGCCCAGGTGGGTGCCCGATGACGGCCGGCGCCACCGTGTCCACCGCCGACGGCCCGAACGGCCGGGCGGACGTCGGCGGGCGCCTCCCGGCGGACGGACCGCAGGAGACCGACACGGACCACGAGGAGGTGCTGGCGGGACTGCGTCGACAGGCGCGCCACCTGCTCGCCGAGGTGGCCGGACCGGTACGCCGGATCCGGCTGCGCAGCGGGACGACGGTGCTCGAGGTCGAGTGGCACCCGGGCGAGGCGGCCACCGGATCGGACGTACCCCCGGTCCTGCCGCAGGCCGTAACCACGCCGCTGCCGACCGTGGCCGTGCCCGGCCCGCCGGCCGCGCTGATCCGGCCCCCGGTGCCCGGACGCGCCGCGGTCCGGGCGCCGATCGTCGGCACCTTCTACCGCGCGCCGGAACCTGGCGCGCGGCCGTTCGTCGCGGTCGGCGACCTGGTCCGCCCCGGCCAGCCGGTCGCGATCGTCGAGGCCATGAAGCTGATGAACGAGGTGAGCGCCGACCGGGCCGGTCGGGTCGTCGCGATTCTCGTCGAGGACGGTCAGCCGGTGGAGTACGACCAGCCGCTGGTCGAGCTGGATCCGGCATGACGGCGGGGGTGACCACGTGTTCGAGACCGTGCTGATCGCCAACCGGGGCGAGATCGCCCTGCGGGTGCTGCGGGCCTGCCGGGAACTCGGCATCCGCACGGCGGTGGTCTACTCCGCCGCCGACGCGGACTCCGCGGCGGTCCGCCTCGCCGACCAGGCCGTCCGGATCGGGCCGGCGTCCAGCCGGCGCAGCTACCTCAACGTCGCCGCGATCGTGGAGGCGGCCCGCCAGGTGGGCGCGCAGGCCGTGCACCCCGGGTACGGGTTCCTCTCCGAGGACGCCGACTTCGCCGAGATCTGCGCGGACAACGGCCTGACGTTCATCGGCCCGCCGCCGGCGGTGATGGCGGCGCTCGCCGACAAGTCCTCGGCCCGGGCCCTGATGAGCCGTGCCGGGCTGCCGCTGCCGGCGGGCAGCGTCGCGCCGGTGCCGACCGCCGCCGCGGCGGCCGAGGTCGCCGACGCCGTCGGCTACCCGGTGATCGTGAAGGCCGCCGCCGGTGGCGGCGGCCGGGGGATGACAGTCGTGCGCCGCCCGTCCGAGCTGGCCCGGGCGTACGCGCGGACCCGGGCCGCCGCGCAGGCCGCATTCGGCGACGACCGGGTGTACGTCGAGCGCTACCTCACCGAGGCCCGGCACGTCGAGGTGCAGGTGCTCTGTGACGCCCACGGCAACGGCGTGCACCTGGGTACCCGCGACTGCTCGGTGCAGCGCCGGCACCAGAAGCTCGTCGAGGAGGCACCCGCTCCGGCGCTGTCCGCCGCGACCCTCGACACCATCGCCGAGACCGCGCTCCGGGGCGCTCTGGAGGTCGGTTTCGTCGGCGCCGGCACGTTGGAGTTCCTGGTCGACGCCGAGGAACAGTTCCACTTCCTGGAGATCAACTGTCGGATCCAGGTGGAGCATCCCGTCACCGAGATGGTCACCGGGATCGACCTGGTCCACGAGCAACTGCACATCGCGGCCGGCGTGCCGCTGCGGTGGCGGCAGGAGGAGATCCGGCTGCACGGCGTCGCGGTGGAGTGCCGCGTCAACACCGAGGACCCGGAGCGCGGCTTCGCCCCGACACCCGGACGGTTGGAGCGGTTCACCCCGCCGGGCGGACCGTTCACCCGGGTGGACACCCACGCCCGCGCCGGCTACCTGGTCGGCCCCTGGTACGACTCGCTGCTGGCCAAGGTCGTGGTCTGGGCGCCCGACCGGGAGTTGGCGCTCAACCGGCTGGAACGTGCCCTCGAGGAGTTCGACATCGCCGGCCCGGGCGTGCACACCACCATTCCGTTCGTCCGGCGGGTGCTCGACGACGCCGGGTTCCGCAAGGGCCGCTACACCACCGGCCTCGTCGACCGTCTGCTCGCCGCGCCCGCACCGCAGCCGGCGACCACCCCCACACCTCGCGCCGCGCCCGCCGCGGAACCCGACGTAACCCACAGGAGGACACGATGACCGTCACCCATGGTCGCCCGATGACCGCCGAGATCACCGACATCCTGGTGGCGCACTGCGGCCTGGACGCCGACGCCGCGGCCCGTACGCCCGCGGCGTCCCTGGAGGAGCTGGGCATGGACTCGCTCGCCCTGCTGGAACTCTCCGCGGTCGTCGCCGACCGGTGGCAGGTGAGCATCCCGGAACAGGCCGGGCAGTTGAGCATCCCGGCGGTGGCCGACCTCGTCGCCCGCCGCACCGACCCACCCGGGCACACCGAGAACTCCGTGGTCATCGACGCGCCGCTCGCCGTGGTCTGGGACGTCACCAACGACGTGGCGAACTGGACCGAGCTGTTCACCGAGTACGCCGTGGTGGAGATCCTGCACCGCGACGGGCACACCGTGCGGTTCCGCCTCACCATGTACCCCGACGAGAACGGGGTGGCCTGGAGCTGGGTCAGTGAACGCACCGCCGACCCGGTCAGCCGTCAGGTGCGGGCGCACCGGGTGGAGACCGGGCCGTTCGAGTACATGCGGATCCACTGGCGCTACACCGAGGAGGCCGGTGGCACCCGGATGACCTGGACGCAGGACCTCGCCATGAAGCCGACCGCGCCCGTCGACAACGCCGCCATGACCGAACGGATCAACACCAACAGCGTCATCCAACTCGCGGTCATCAAGGACCGGGTGGAGCGGATCGCCCGCGAACGCGCCGAACAGGTCGGTCCGGTCGCCGGTCTCGCGGGGACGGAGGCCGGCGATGAGTGATCTGGGCATCCGGTTGATCGTGGCATCGGACGTACCGGCCGACCGGCGACGCGGCGGCGAGCTGCGGGTGCTGCTCGGCCCCCGCACCGTCGGCAGCACCTCCGGTTTCCTCGGGGTGGCGACGCTCACGCCGGGGGAGCGGATCGCCGAGCACTACCACCCCTACAGCGAGGAGTTCCTGTACGTGGCACGCGGCGCGATCACCGTGGACCTGGACGACCAGCCCACCCAGGTGGCCGCCGGCGAGGCGCTGTTCGTGCCGGTCAACGTGCGGCACCGGCTGCGCAACACCGGCTCGGAGTCGGCCGAGGTGGTCTTCCACCTGGGTCCGCTCGCCCCGCGCCCGGAGCTGGGGCACGTCGACACCGAACTCGTCGAACAGCGGGGTGGATCGTGAGCGCGAGGAGTGAGCCGGTTTTGCGAGCCCCGCAGTCGCGAACCTCAGGTGGCTCAGTGAGCGCGAGGAGTGAGCCGGTTTTGCGAGCCCCGCAGTCGCGAACAGAGGTGGCGCGATGACCGCCCGTCGGACCGTGGTCACCGGCGTGGGTGTGGTTGCTCCCGGCGGCGCCAGCCGGGACCGGTTCTGGAAGACCATCACCGAGGGGCGTACGGCGACGCGGCGGATCAGCTTCTTCGACCCGTCGCCGTTCCGCTCGCAGATCGCCGCCGAGTGCGACTTCGACCCGGTCGCCGCCGGGCTCACCGACACCGAACGGCGGCGCGCCGACCGGTACGTGCAGTTCGCGCTGGCCTGCTCCACCGAGGCCATCGCCGACGCCGGCCTGGTGCTCGACGACGCCGAGCGGGACCGCGCCGGGGTGGTGCTCGGCACCGCCGTGGGCGGCACGATGGCCCTGGAGCAGGAGTACGTGCGGGTCAGCGAGCACGGTCGGCGGTGGCTGGTCGACGCGGCGCTCGGCGGCCCGTACCTCTACCAGGCGCTGGTGCCCAGCAGCCTCGCCGCGGACGTGGCCTGCCGGCACGGGCTGCACGGCCCGGCGCAGGTGGTCTCCACCGGCTGCACGTCGGGCATCGACGCCATCGGCTACGGCCACCAGATGATCGTGGACGGTGAGGCGGACATCGTGCTGGCCGGCGCGGCCGACTCGCCGATCTCGCCGGTCACCGTCGCCTCGTTCGACGCGATCAAGGCGACCAGCCCCGACAACGACGACCCGGCGCACGCGTCCCGCCCGTTCGACGCCGACCGGCACGGGTTCGTGCTGGCCGAGGGCGCGGCAGTGCTGGTGCTCGAGGAGGCCGAGCACGCCCGACGGCGCGGCGCTCACGTCTACTGCGAGGTCGCCGGCTACGCCAGCCGCAGCAACGGCTACCACATGACCGGGCTGCGCCCCGACGGGCTGGAGATGGGCCTCGCCGTCACCGACGCGTTGCGGCAGGGCCGGATCATCCCCGAACAGGTCTCCTACATCAGCGCGCACGGTTCGGGCACACGGCAGAACGACCGGCACGAGACGGCCGCCTTCAAGCGGGCGCTGGGCCAGGCCGCGTACCGGGTGCCGATCAGCTCCATCAAGTCGATGGTCGGGCACTCACTCGGGGCCATCGGGTCGATCGAGATGGCCGCCTGCGCCCTCGCGATCGAGTTCGGTGTGGTGCCGCCGACGGCCAACTGGCGCACCCGCGACCCGGAGTGCGACCTGGACTACGTACCCAACGAGTCGCGGGAGGTGCCGGTGAACGTGGCACTGTCGGTGGGCAGCGGGTTCGGCGGCTTCCAGTCGGCGATGGTGTTCCGCCGGCTCCCGGCGGCGGCGTGAGCACCGCCCGGGCGGTCGTCACCGGCATCGGTGTGGTCGCGCCCAGCGGCGTCGGGGTGGACGCGCACTGGCGTACCGTGCTGGCCGGCACCCGGCGCACCGGACCGATCACGCTCTTCGACCCGGCCGGCTACCCCACCCGCTTCGGCGGCGAGGTGCCCGACTTCGCGGCGGAGTCGTACGCCGAGAGTCGGCAGCTCGTACAGACCGACAGGTGGACGCACCTCGGCTTCGCCGCCACCCGCCTCGCGCTGGCCGACGCGGGGCTGCCCGAGAAGGCACCCGACCCGTACGGGTACGCGGTGGCCCTGGCCAGCTCGTCCGGGGGCAACCTGTTCGGGCAGCGGGAACTGCAACGGCTCTGGGGTGGGCAGTCGCGCACCGTCGGCGCGTACCAGTCGATCGCCTGGTTCTACGCGGCCAGTGTCGGGCAGCTCTCCATCCACCACCAGTTCAAGGGGCCGAGCGGGGTGCTGGTCGCGGAGACGGCCGGAGGGCTGGACAGCCTCGCGCACGCCGCCCGCGCGGTGCGCCGCGGTACGCCGGTGGTGATCGCCGGGGCGACCGAGTGTCCACTGAGTCCGTACGCCCTGGCCTGCCAGCTACGGTCCGGACTGCTCAGCGACGTCGCCGACCCGGAGTGGGCGTACCGGCCGTTCGACGCGGCGGCCAGCGGCTACCTGCCGGCCGAGGGCGGCGCGGTGTTCGTGGTGGAGGAGCTGGGGCACGCGCTGGCCCGGGGCGCCCGGATCTACGGGGAGGTGAGCGGCTGGGGTGCCACCCACGACGCCGCGCACACCACCGCCGACGGCGCCGGCGACCCCATCCAGTACGCGCGGGCGATGCGGCTGGCCCTGGACCGGGCCGGCGTCGCGGCGACCGCAATCGACGTGGTGCTGCCCGACGCCCTCGGCGTACCCCGCTACGACCGCAGCGAGGCGGCGGCGCTGCGCGCCGTCTTCGCCGACGGGCCGCCCCCGGTGACCACGCAGAAACCGTTGACCGGCCGGGCGCACCAGGGCGGCTCGGCGCTGGACGTGGCCACCGCGCTGCTGGCGTTCGCGCACGACACGCTGCCCGCCTCGGCCAGCCCCGACGAGGTCGCCGACGGGTGCGAGCTGGACTTCCTGCGCGAGCACCGCCGGCCGCGCAGTCGCCTCGCGCTGGTCTGCGCGCGGGGTTTCGACGGGTTCAACAGCGCGCTGGTCCTGCGGGGGGCCGCGCCGACGAGGGGAGAGATGCCGTGAGCGAGCAGCGGGCCCGAGTGGTCTTCCTGGTCCGGGTGCCGGAACCGCGCACCGAGCAGTTCCTCGCCGCGTACGAGGAGATCCGGCACCTCGTCGCCGACGGGGTGCCGGGGCACCTGGTGGACCAGGTGTGCCGCTCGTCGACCGACCCGGAGCAGTGGCTGATCACCAGCGAGTGGGCGAACCTCTCCGACTTCGAGGCGTGGGAGCGCACGGAGGAGCACCGTGACCTGGTCCGTCCGATGAGGGAGTGCTTCACCGACGCCCGTTCGCTGCGCTTCACCATCCACGCCCAGACCCCGGAACGGGCCCCGGACGAGGCACCCCTCACGGCCGCCGGAGGAAGCGCGGCCGTTTGATCCACACCAGCTCGCCGATGTGGGGGTATCCGGACGTCCGGATACCCCCACATCGGCGAAATGGAGTCGATCACGGACAGTGGACCAGCACGGGCGGCGGGCGTGAACGAGTGGTCGGCGTCGGTATGTGGCAATCGGTCCGGGCGCTCATTTTGATCTAGCCATTTGCATCTAGCGATGCCGCGCGCGGCTGTCGTAGGGTTCCGGCAGCACCTCGAAAGACGCCAAGAATTGGCTCCTATGCCCTACTTTGCGCTGCGCGTCGAATGGTGGGGGCAATGACTCATGTCGCCGAAAACCTTACGGTAGATGACCCCGGCTGGGTGGACGACGTCCTGTTCGCCGGCCGTCCGACCGATGTTTGTCTCCGCCTACCGGAACCGATCGACCGGGCCACCCTGCACCGGTTGGTGACCGCCGCGCAGGATCGGCTGACCGCGGCCGGACTGCGTCCCGGCGGCGCTGCCGCGCTGCGGTTGCCGCCGTCGCTGGCGTACGTCGTCAACCTGCTCGCCACGTGGCGAGCCGGCGGGCAGGCCATCCTGCTCGACCACCGGCTGACCGACCACGAGGTGGACCGGGCGCTGACCCGGCTCACCCCACAGGTGGTGGTCGCCCCGCTGCGCACCGGCGGCGGCGCGTTGAAGGTGTTCGTCGACGTCACCGAGAGCGTCACCCGGTACGCGGACAGTCCAGCGGTCAGCGGTCACGCCGTGATCCAGCTCAGCTCCGGCTCGACCGGCCCGTCGAAGGTGATCGGCCGGACCGCGGCCGACCTGGTCGCCGAGGTACGCCGCTACACCCGCGTCGACGGTGTGGCGCTGCCCGGTGAACGGATCATCCTGCTGCCGTCCATGGTGCACGTGCTCGGCCTGGTCGGCGGCCTGCTCTACGGGCTGCACGCCGGCGTGGAGCTGGTGCCGCCGCAGCGGCTCAGCGGCGACGCCGTACTGGCCGCGATCGCCGCCGAGGCCACGCCGGCCACGGTGCTGGGCGTGCCGTTCCACATCGGTCTGCTCGCCTCCACCCGGCCGTCCAGCCCGCTGCCGCAGTTCCAACGGATGACCACCGGCGGCGAGCTGGTGCCCGCCGCGGTGGCCCAGGCGTTCACCGACCGGTACGGGGTACCGCTGGGCAACATGTACGGGATGACCGAGGTCGGGGTGATCGGCACCGACCTGCACGGTGCCCACCGCCCGTCGATCGCTCCGGCGCCCGGCATCGAGGTCCGCGAGTCCGGCGGCGAGCTATGGGTGTCCTGCCCGGCGTCGCCGTACGTCGGGTTGAGCGACCCGACCCGTTGGGCCGACGGCTGGCTGCACACCCGTGACGCCGGCACCGTCGACGCCGACACCGGCCTGGTCACCGTGCGCGGTCGGCTCGACTCGCAGGTCTCCGTGGGCGGATTGAAGGTCGACCTCAGCGAGGTGGAGGCGACCGTCGCCGAGCTGCCGGGCGTGGCCGCCGCCGTGGTGGTGTGGGACGAGGGCATCACCGCGTACGTCCAGCCGGACGGCCCTCTGTCGGAGGAGATGCTGGACAAGCTCCTCGCCGAGCGGCTGGCCGGCTACAAGCGACCCCGGGTGCTGCGCCTGCTCGACGCGTTGCCGCGCACCACCACCGGCAAGCTGGTCCGCTCGACCGACGCGCTGCGCTCGGCGGTGACGTCGTGACCGGCCCGCTGCGCCACCTCGACGTGGACACCTACCGCGAGCGCCAGGGCGTCGCCGCCCACCACCACAGCGAGCAGCGTCGCACCCGCGCGCGGCATCCGTACGGCGGGACCCGGCCGACCGCCGGTGTCCCCACCGACCCAGACCGACGCGGTGTCCCGATCGGACACCGTCACCTGGCACACGCAGATAGGGTATCCATGAGAGCCGAGGTCCGCGCCTTCGTCGTCGAGCAGCTCGTCGACATGAACTACGACGTCGAGGGGCTCGACGACGACACCACGCTCGGCCCGTCCGGCGTCGACCTGGAATCGCTGGCCCTGTCCGACCTCGCTGTCCGCGTCGAGGACCGGTTCGGTCTGAGGTTCGCCGACGACGAGTCGGAGAAGCTGGCCCTGATGACCGTCGGCGAGTTCACCACGATGGTCGCCGACCGCGTCGCCGAGGCGAAGCGCGACGACGCCTGATGTCCGGTCAGCCCGATCTGGGGCGAGCTGACCTGCTGACCATGCTCGCCGAACTCACCGCGAAACCCGCCGACCAGGTTCCCGACCGGGTCGGCTCGATGGAACTCGCCTGGCTCGTGCACCTCGTCGAGCAGCGTTACGAGCGTCAGCTCGACCTCACCGACGACGACCTGGCCCGCATCCGTACCGTCGACGACGCCCTGGCGGTCCTGCGGGCGTCGTTGGCCGCTCCCGCAGATGGCTGAGCCGCCCGTCGTCCAGCTCACCGGTGTGTACGCGGTCAGCGCCCTGGGGCGGGGCGCCGAGGCGCAGCTCGCCTCCGCGCCGGCCTTCGGTCCGATCCGTCGCTTCGACACGAGCGCCCGCCGGGTGACCGTGGCCGCCACCCTGCCCGAGGTGGGCACCCTCCCGGACGAGCTCGCCGACGCGATCGACGCGGCCTGTCGGGCGGCCGGCCTGGACCGCACCCGACGGTCGGAGTGCGCGCTGCTGCTCGCCGTGCACGGCGGCCCGGCCCCCGGCGTGGAGCCGGTCCCGTCCGCGCTGGCCGGTCGGCTCGTCGCCCGGTGTGGACTGTCCGGTCGCACCCGGGTCTACACCAGCGCCTGCGTGTCGGCGAGTACGGCGGTGGCCGACGCCGCCACCCTGATCAGCCGGGGCGACCTTCCGCGGGTGGTGGTGGCCGCCGGCTACCTCGTCGAGCCGGACCAGTTCGCGCTCTTCGACGCGGGTCGGGCCCTCGCCGACGACGGGGCGGTGCGGCCGTTCAGCACCGGCCGCCGTGGCCTGCTGCTCGGCGACGGCGTGGCCGCCGTGGTCATCGAGTCCCGCGCCGAGGCCCGGCGGGGCGCGGAGCCGGTGGCGACAGTCGCGGGTTGGGGTCGCGCCGGGGACGCGTACCACCCGTGCCAGCCGGACCCCACCGGCGTCGGACTGGCCCGCGCGGCGAGCGTCGCGCTGCGCCGGGCCGGGCTGCCGCCGCAGGCGGTCGGGTACGTCAACGCCAACGCCACCGGCACCGCGCAGAGCGACGCCGCCGAGGCCGCGGCGCTGCTGCGGGCCCTCGACGGGTACGCCAGCGAGGTGCCGGTCAGCTCCACGAAGGCGTTGCACGGGCACACGTTGGAGGCGTCCGGGCTGCTCGAGCTGGTGGTCACGTCGATGGCGCTGCGAACCGGTGAGCTGCCGGTCAACGCCGGCTGGCAGGGCCCGGACGAGGCCTGCCCCCTCAACGTCGTCACCACCGCGTACCGCCGCGCGACGGTGACCCACGCCCTGACCCTCAACGCGGCCTTCGGCGGCGCCAACACGGCGCTCCTGATCGGCGTGCCATGACCACTCCCACCACCCCGCGATCCTGCACTTTCGGTGGCGACGAATCTGACGAACAACGCGAATCGACGACAGGAAACGCAAGATCGCGGGGGGCGGGCGGGGTGCGGGAGCTTGCGCGGGCGGGGTGGCCCGAGTTGGGGGACGGGGTCGTGCCGGTGGTGCCGGGGTTCGTGCACTCGGCGTTCGCGCCCACTGTGGTGGCGGTCGCCGAGCGGTGTCTGCGGCGGCGGTACGGGACCTCGCCGGTGCCTCCGGAGGTGCGCATGGCGATCGTGCTGGTCAGCGCGTCTGGTGACCGGGCCAGCGCCGAACACGTACGCGCGACGGTCGAGGCCGGCGGCCGGGTCGGGCCGCTGTTCTTCTACCAGTCCGTGCCCAACAGCGTCGCCGGCCACATCGCGGCCCGCTGGGGACTGCGCGGCCCGGTGGTCTGCCTCAGCCCGACCGGCGACCCGCACGCCGAGGGCACCGCCGAGGCGGCCCTGCTGCACGACGACGGCGACGCCGACGAGGTGTTGCTGATCCTGATCGAACAGACGCCCGACCTGTCCACCGAGGCGGTCGCGGTGCTGCTGGGGGGAGGAGCACGACCATGAGGACACCGGGACTGCGCGGCCGGTTGGCCGCCGACACCGAACTGGGCGCGGGCAACATGCTGGCCCGCGTGCTGGTGCACGGCGCCGACCCGGACGGACCGGCGCTGACCTTCGACACCGCCGTCGACGGGCATCCGGCGCAGGCACCACTCACGCTGGGTCAGCTCGACGAGCGGGTCACCGCCCGCGCCGCGTGGCTGCACGAGCAGGGGGTACGCCCCCGCGACCCGGTGGCCGTCTGGGCCACCGCCGCCGCCGACATGGTGCTCAGCTTCCTGGCGCTGGCCCGGCTCGGGGCGATCCCGGCGCTGATGAACGGCAAGCTGCGGCCGGAGATCGCCGCCGAGTACATCCGTCGGCTGCGCGGCGTCGGTGTGCTCGCGGACGACGCGCACACCGCCCTGCTGGCCGGGCACGAACTGGGCGTACCGCTGCTGGGTACGCCCGCGCAGGCCGGCACCGGTGATCCGGCGGCGGCCCCGCCGCACTACCGGCACCACCCGGACGACCCGATCGTGATCACCCACACCTCGGGGACGACCGGGGTGCCCAAGGCGGTGCTGCACTCCCACGCCAGCCTCTTCGCCGCCACCCGGCACCTGCTGAGCATGCCGCAGGCGCAGGGCACCACCCGGATCCTCAACGCGTTGCCGGCACCGCACACCGCGACCGTGCTGATGGTCAACCAGGCGCTGGGCAACCGCGCGGAGATGTTCCTGCTCTCCGAGCAGGGCGGCGAGCGCGTCCTCGACGCGATCCAACGCTGGCGTCCCGACGGGGTGTTCGGTTTCTCGGTCACCTGGGCCGAGCTGGCCCGCTTCGACCTGTCCGGGTACGACCTGGACTCGGTGCGGCTGTGGTTCAACACCGGCGACTGCTCACACGAGCCGCACATCCGCCGGCTCGTCGCGGTCGGTTGGCACGACACCGTCACGCGCGACGGGGTGGCGCGGGTGCCCGGCTCCCTCTTCATCGACGGGCTGGGCTCCAGCGAGATGGGCCACTCCATGTTCCACATCACCCACCGGGCCGACACCGACCGGTACGGGCGCTGCATCGGCCGGCCGTACCAGTTCACCAAGGTCGCCGTGCTCGACGCCGACGGCGAGCCGGTGCCGGTCGGCGAGGTGGGTTTCCTGGGCATCGACTCGCCGTCGCTGTTCCGTGGCTACTGGAACGACTCGGCCACCACCTACCGGTTCCGCCAGCGCGGCTGGTACCTCACCGGGGACCTGGTCCGCGCCGACGCCGAGGGCCGCTACTACCACCTGGACCGGGCGGTCGACTCGGTCGATGCCGGGAACGGCCGGCGGTTCTTCACCGCCCTGTCGGAGGAGCGGGTCCTCGCCGCCTGCCCGGATGTCACCGACTGCACCGTGGTGATCGTCGGCGCGGCGGACGGGGTGGTGACCGACGTGCTGCTGGAGTTGGCCGCCGGCGCCGACGAGGCCGAGGACCGCACCGACCGGGTGCGCGCCGCCCTCGGCGCGGACGTCGGCGCCACGCTGCGCCGGGTCGTGCCGGTACGGTCCGACGACATTCCGGTCACCGTGACGGGCAAGGTCCGCAAGGTGGCCCTGCGCGAGCGCTACCGCACCGAGGCCGCGTCGTGAGCGGACGGTTCGGAGTGCCGGCGTGAGCGCGCTGATCACCGGGATGGGCCTGTTCAGCCCGGTCGGACGGGGTGTCGAGGAGACCTTCGAGGCGTTGACGACCGGCCGGTCCGGGCTGACCCGCCCACCCGAGGGTCATCCGGCGTCGGGCTCGCTGGACGTGGCCGGTCTGCTGCCCGACATCGACCCGCGCAGCGTCCTGCCCGGGCCGGAGAGCCGGGTGCTGGACCGGACCGTGGTCCTGGCGCTGCTCACCGCCGCCGACGCGCTCGCCGACGCCGGCATCGAGGTGGGCCGCGACGTCGACCCGTCCCGGATCGGTGTGATCGTGGGCGGTGTCGGCGGGATGGCGACCCTGGAGTCGCAGGTGCTGGCCCGGGCCGCCCGGGGTCGGTCGGCGGTCAGCCCGTACCTGCTCACCGGCATCCTGCCGAACATGCCGGCGGCCCGGATCGCCATCAGGTACGGCATCCAGGGCTACAGCTCGTCGGTCGGCACGGCCTGCGCCTCCGGCGCCCAGGCGGTCGCCGACGCGGTCCGGCTCATCCGCTGCGGGGAGGCCGACGTGGTGGTCTGCGGAGCCAGCGAGGCGCCGCTCTTCCCGACCTTCACCGACACGTTCGGCAACGCGCGGGCGCTGGCCCGCGCCGGGGCCGACCCGACCCGGGCGAGCCGGCCGTTCGACACGTCCCGCAGTGGGTTCGTGCTGGCCGAGGGTGCGGCGCTGCTGGTGCTGGAACACCCCGAGCACGCGGCTGCGCGCGGTGCCAGCGGGTACGCCGAGGTGGCCGGCTACGGCGCGACCACCGACGCGTACCACCCGACCGCCCCGCGCCCCGACGGCGCGGGCGCGGCGGCGTGCATCCGGGGCGCGCTGCGCAGCTCCGGAGTGCCCGCGGCGGCGGTCGGCTACGTCAACGCCCACGGCACCGGCACGAAGCTCGGCGACATCGCGGAGACCACGGCCCTCGCGGACGTCTTCGGTGACGGTGGTGTGCCGGTCAGCTCCACCAAGGCGCTCACCGGCCACCTGCTCGGCGCGTCCGGTGTGCTGGAGACGGCGGTGACCGCGCTGGCGCTCGGTCGGGGGTTGCTGCCACCGACGTACCACCTCGACGACCTGGACCCGGCGTGCCCCGGGGACCACATCCGGGGGGCGCCCCGTCGGGCCGACCCGGAGTACGCGCTGACCAACTCGTTCGGGTTCGGCGGCCAGAACGTGAGCCTGGTGCTCGCGCGGGTCGCCGAGCCGAGGAGGTGAGCGACGCGGCATCCCGGACGGGGGGCGTCCGGACGGCAACACGGACGAAGCATCGGGAAGGGCACTCAAGAACATGGACATCCGTGGTATCGACCACATCGAACTCTACGTAGGCGACGCCCGACAGGCGGCGTTCTGGTTCAGTACGGCCGTCGGTTTCCAGCTCTGCGGGCAGGGGGGCCCGGAGACCGGGCTGGCCGGGCAGGGCTCGCTGCACCTACAGGACGGCGACAACGCCTGGCGGGAGTATCCGCTCTCGGACGGGACGCTCGCCGCGTACAACCACGACGTGCTGGTCCGCCGCACCCACGAGGGGCGGCCGGACTACGCGGACCCCGACTACTGCCCGGTCATCTGGCGCGACCGCGCCCAACAGGGAGGTTGACAATGTCACGGTACGACTGGGGTAGGACGCACCCGGGCATCGAGCGACTGGAACAGGCGGTGACCGAGCGGCGCGACGCCGTGGTCAAGCACCCCCTGTACGCCAACCTGGACACCCACGAGGCGCTGGTCACCTTCATGGAGCACCACGTCTTCGCGGTCTGGGACTTCATGTCGCTGCTGAAGTCGTTGCAGCGGCAGTTGACCTGCGTCACCGTGCCGTGGATCCCGACCGGCCCGACCGGCAGCCGCCGGCTCATCAACGACATCGTCATGGTCGAGGAGAGCGACGAGCTGGGCGAGGGCTACATCAGCCACTTCGAGCTGTACGTGCGGGGCATGGCCGACGCCGGCGCGGACACCACCGCCGTGAACGCCCTCGTGGACCTGCTGCGCGCCGGCCGGCCGGTGACCGACGCGCTGGTCGAGGCCGGGGCGCCGGCCGCGTCCGCGCGGTTCGCCGCGACCACCTGGCACATCATCGAGTCGACCCCGGTGCACTGCCAGGCGGCGGCGTTCGCGTTCGGCCGCGAGGACCTGATCCCCGACATGTTCACGCAGGTCGTCGCGGTCAACGAGCGCAGCAACCGGCTGCACACGTTCGTCGACTACCTGGAACGGCACATCGAGGTCGACGGCGAGCAGCACACGCCGATGGCCATGCAGATGCTCGCCGACCTGTGCGGCGACGACGACGCCAAGTGGCAGGAGTGCGCCGACACGGTCAACACCGCCCTCGCCGCCCGCGCCCGGCTCTGGGACGACATCCTCGCCGCCGTCAAGGGCCCGGCGTGACCGACGCCGACCCGGTCCGGCTCTACCGCACGGTCCGGCTGATCCGCCGGTTCGAGGAACGGGCGGTGGAGCTGGTCCACGGCGGGCAGATCGTCGGCGGCATCCACCCGTACCTCGGTCAGGAGGGGATCGCCGCCGGCGTCTGCGCCGCCCTGGGTGCCGACGACGTGCTCGCCGGCACCCACCGCGGCCACGGGCACGTGCTGGCCCGCGGCGCGGACCCGGCGCGGATGCTCGCCGAGCTGTGCGGCCGGGTCACCGGGCTCAACGCCGGCCGGGGCGGCTCGATGCACGCCGCCGACCTGAGCATCGGCGTGCTCGGCGCCAACGCGATCGTCGGCGCGTCCGGGGCGATCGTCACGGGCGCGGTGTGGGCCCGGCGGCGGCAGGGCCGGGACACCGTCGGCGTCAGCTTCTTCGGTGACGGCGCGGTCAACGAGGGCATGCTGCTGGAGGCCTTCAACCTGGCCGCGCTGTGGCGGGTGCCGGTGCTGTTCGTCTGCGAGAACAACGGCTACGCCACCACCATGCCGGTCGGCGGCGCGGTGGCCGGCAGCATCGCCGGCCGCGCCGCCGCGTTCGGCATCCCGGCGGTCGAGGTCGACGGCCAGGACCCGGAGACGGTACGCGTCGCCGCGGCCGCCGCCGTCGACCGCATGCGCGCGGGCGGCGGCCCCGAGCTCATCGAGGCCCGTACCTACCGCTTCGACGTCCACCACACGTTCGAACATGCGGTACGCCTCGACTACCGCCCGCCCGACGAGGTGTCCCGGGGTCGATCCCGGGACCCGGTGGACATCCAGGGCGCACGGCTCACCGACGCGGAGCGGGCAGCCGTGGACGCCGAGGTCGAGGCGACCCTCGACGAGGCCGTGCGGTTCGCCCTGGCCAGCGAAGAACCCGATCCGGCCGACGCCCTCGCGTACCTGTACGCCAGCGGCCTGACCGCCCGCACCGGAGGTGGTTGAGGTGCCCCGACTCTCGTACCGCCGGGCGTTGACCCGGGCGCTCGCCGACGAGTTGGCCCGCGACGAGTCGGTGTTCCTGCTCGGCGAGGACGTCCAGGTCGGCGCCTCGCTGGTGACCACCGGGCTGGCCAAGCGCTTCGGCGTCGACCGGGTCCGCGACACCCCGCTGTCCGAGCAGGCGTTCACCAGCTTCGCGACCGGGGCGGCGCTGGCCGGGCTCCGGCCGGTGATCGAGTTCCAGATCCCGTCGCTGCTGTTCCTGGTCTTCGAGCAGATCGTCAACCACGCGCACAAGTTCCCGTTGATGACCGGCGGCCAGTGCGCGGTGCCGGTCACCTACCTGGTGCCGGGCTCCGGGTCGCGGACCGGCTGGGCCGGGCAGCACTCCGACCACCCGTACAGCCTCTTCGCCCACGTCGGCGTGGTCACCGTCGTACCGTCCACCCCGGCCGACGCGTACGGCCTGCTGGTCACCGCGATCCGGCACGACGACCCGGTGGTCGTGTTCGCGCCGGCCGGCGCGATGGACGTCCGCGACGACGTCGCCGAGCTGGAACCGGTGCCGCTCGGTCGGGGTCGCGTCCACCGGCGCGGCGACGACGTCACAGTGGTCGCGGTCGGGCACCTGGTGCACGACGCGCTCGCCGTGGCCGAGGAGCTGGCCGACGACGTGTCGGTGGAGGTTTTCGATCCGCGCACTCTGTACCCGTTCGACATCGACGGCCTCACCGAGTCGGTGGCGCGTACCGGCCGTCTCGTCGTCGTCGACGACGCCAACCGATCCTGCGGCATCGCCGCCGAGATCATCGCCTCGGTGGTGGAACGGGTCCGGCTGCTCAGCCCGCCGCGCCGGGTGACCCGACCCGACGGCGCGGTGCTGCCGTTCGCCCCCGCCCTGGACCGGGCCGTGCAGCCCGGCCGGGAGCAGCTCGCCACCGCCATCCACCTGACCATGAAGGACGGCTCATGATCGATCCGAACTATCCGTGGCCCTCGGCCGACGGCGCCTGGACGGACCTGCCGGAGCCGGCCCGCCGGGCCATGGTGGCGACCGGCGCCGCCGCCTGGGAACGCGTCTTCCACGGCCGGGCCACCTACAACAAGCAGTGGCGACTGGCCCGACCCCCGGTGCTCGCCGCCGACACCTGGCGGGAGCTGAACGACGTCTGCGACCGGCTCGCCCAGCTCATCCTGGACGCCTGCCGCCGTCGGGCGGACACTGCCGGCGAGCTGCGTCGGCTGCTCGGCGTTCCGGCGGGGGAGACCCGCCTGCTGGACGAGTCGGAGCCGCTGACCGAGGCGTTGCTGGCCGCGTACCGGCCGGATGTGATCTTCACCGAGGGTGTGCCGAAGTTCGTCGAGTACAACATCGACAGCAGCCTCGGGGGAGGGTTCGACGCCGACACCGTCATCCAGCGGTTCGCACAGCTCTACACCGAGCACGGCATCCTCGGCGGCCTGCCGTTGCGCGCCGCGCCGTCGCTGCTGGACCAGCGGTTCGTGGCGATCCGCGACGAGCTGGGGCTGCCCGAGGGCGCCCGGCTGGCGCTGTTGATGGACTTCGACGCCGACTACCCGGGCCTGGACGACCCGGAGACGTTCATCCGGATCCTCAGCCCGCTCGCCGTACGGGCCCGGGACTTCGGCATCGACCTGGTCATCGCGCCCCTGTCCACCGCCACCCTGGATGCCGACGACCGGCTGGTCGTGGACGGCGCGCCGGTCGACGCGCTGTTCCGGCTGTTCGTGCCCAACCGGGTCACTCCGACCGCCGGCCTGGACGCGGTGGCCGGCGCGCTGGCCGCCGGCACGCTACCGATGTACGTGTCGGCGGCGGCCTGGCTGCTCGGCAACAAGACCACCTTCGCCTGGCTGTGGGAGGACGTCGACATCCTGCCCGCCGACGACCAGACGCTGATCCGCCGGCACGTCCCGCACACGGTGCCGTTGACCGTCGCGCTGCTGGACCGGGCGATCGCCGAGCAGGCCGAGTTGGTGGCGAAGCCGGCGGACGGCTCGGCCGGGCACGGGGTGCTCATCGGCCCCGACCTGAGCCCGCAGGACTGGGCCGAGGGCCTCCGCGCGGCCGTCGACAGGGGCGGGGCGATCCTGCAGCAGTACCTGCCGGCCGACCTGGTGCCGATGGACTTCGTGCAGATCGAGACCGGTGAGACGGTCACGGCCGACGTCCCGTACTCCCTGGCGCCGTACCTGTTCGGCCGTAGGGCCTCCGGCGGCCTGGCGCGGGTCGGCTACCCCGGCGGCGACGGAATCCTCAACCTGGCCCACGGAGTCCTCCTGACCGGAATCCTCCTGCACGACTGACCCGGTCCGAGCGCCGCCCGGCCCCGTTGATCATGAAGTTATTGTCCCGACACGCCGATGCGGTCGACAACAACTTCATGATCGACGGGGTGAGGGGCGGAGGTGACGGGACAGGGCGCGGAGGGTTTCGGCTGTCGCTATCGCGTCGCTGCGGGCACTGCCGTGGCGGCCGTCGGTGCTGTAGAGGGTCGCATCGGCCGTGAGCGGATGGTCGGTGAGGTGCACGTGGATTGTTCCGAGGCGTTCGGCCAGCCGTGCGGTGCGGGCGGAGAGTCGGCGCATCCGCTCGCCGAGGCCGGCCCGCACGTGCTCGGGCACGGCCGGGCTGTGCGACACGTCGAACATCCCGACGGTGATCACGTCCGCGCCCGCGTCCCGTAGCGCGCCGATCATCGCGGTCAACTCGGCGTCCACCGCGTCCGCGTCGTACGCCGGGGAGAAGGCGTCGTTGCCACCGCAGACCACCAGCGCCAGGTCCGGCGTGAACGCCAGCGCCGGGGCGAGCTGGGTGGCCCGCACCTGGTGCGCGCGCAGTCCGCGCCGGCCCAGATTCGCGTACGCCAGCTCGGGGCGTACGACCCTCAGCTCTGCGGCGAGCCGGTCGACCCACTGCACGTCCGGGTAGCCCGGCGTCGGCTCGCACATGCCCTCCACGACGCTGTCGCCGAGTGCCACGAACCGTCGCCACGGGTGGTCGTGCAGCAGTTCGGCGGCCTCGCCGGGACGCAGACAGTACGGGTCCGTCGATTCGCTCAGCGTCGATGGCATGCCGGCACGCTAGCCGACCACCGCCTCCTCGGCCAGGCTGACCTCGGCCAGGTACACGCAGGTCCGCTCCTCGTGGGAGGAGTAGTAGCTGACCCAGAGCCTGTCGTCGTGCCACACCAGCCCCGGGTAGCTGGTGTCGCCTCCGGAGGGCAGCGCGACCAGCTCGGTCAGCTCACCGCGCTTCTCGTCGACGGTGCAGATCGCGGTGCGGACGTCGCCGTCGAGCAGGCGTACCCCGGCGACCAGCCGCCCGTCGGGCAGCCGCAGCAGCGCCGGGCCACCGACCCGTACGCCCAGGTCGGTCCACGTCCACTCCCGGTACGGTGGGTGCGCCCGCCCGAGCTGCGCGGTGGCGCTGTCGCCGTCGCGGCGCAGCAGGCAGTGCGCCGTGCCGTCCGGGGCGAAGGCCAATCCGGACTCGTTGGGGTAGCCGCCCTCGAACAGCGTCGGCACCCACGGCCGCAGGTCGAGCCCGTCGACGCTGCGGTAGAGCCGGGCGAACCTCGGCCGCCGGGTGGCGTAGCCGACGCCGTACATCGCGTCGTCGTGCCAGGCGGCCTGCCACACCCAGACGTCCGGCTCGCCGACCGACGTCGGGTCGCCCCAGGCGCGGCCGTCGTCGGAGAGCCAGGACACCGTCGTGAACGCATCGGTCCTCGCCGCCGCCAGCAGTTGCAGCCGCCCGTCGGGCCGCGCCACGAACCGTGGGTCACGCAGGTCGACGCCGGCCGCCCGGATGACCGCCGCGGCACTCCACGCCCGACCGTCCGTCGAGGTCAACACCCGGATCACACCGTCGTCGGAGAGGTGGCTGTCGGCCTCGCGGAACGCGCAGAACCACATATCGGCGTACCGGACGAGGTCGGTGAACGCGCTGTGCGGCGCGCTGTCGCCGATCCGGTGTACGGCGACGACCTCGGCGGCGGTGCGGTGGATGGATGACGACGTCATGCGCGACGGGCCTCCTGGCGCTGGTGGGCGGTACGTCCCGGTGACGACGGCCGACGGTAGGCGCTGCCGCCGACGTCCGGACGACCGCGCGGCGAACGGCTGACGAACGATGGCCTGTCGGAAAGGCGTCGGCGCGCTGGAGTGGTCGGGTGGCGACGGTCCGTCACGATTGACGGTGGGTCGGACGCGTCGGTCAGGAGGTGGCGGGGGTGCTCACATCGTTCATTGAGGCCCTGGCCAGCAAGGTGGTCGAGGAGATCCTCAAGAGGGTCGTCGAGTGGCTGGCGCCGAAGGCGTTGGGGTCGGTGCCGCACGCGGCTTCACCGAACTGCCCGCGCTGCGGCGGGTACGGTGTGGCCCGCTGGGCGCCCGGCGGGGTGTGGCCGCTCTTCGTGCCGTCGCTGCTCACGTTCACGTGGGGATTCGCGGGCCTGCTGCTCGGCGTGCCGGTGCTGCTGTTCACGGTGGTCGGCGCACTGGTGTTCGGCGCGGGGATGCCCGCTCTCGTCGTACTGCTGGGTCTGCCGGTCAGCGCCACAGTGATGCTCCTGGGCGCGTTCGGGCTGGCCCACTACCACAGCTATCCGCCGAAGCGCTGCCACCGCTGCCACGGGAGCTGGCCCCGGCGTACCCGCGACGACTACCTGCGGGCAGCGCAACCGGTGTTCGCCTGCGCCTGCGGTCAACGGCTGCGGGTGCCCCGGGCCGCCGGGTCGCGGCTGCGCTGCCCACGCTGCCGCACCGAACACCCGACTCCGGCGGCGGCTGGCCCCTGAGAATGCCTCAACGCTGCTCGCCGAGCAGTTCGTCGATCACGCGTCGGGCCCCGGCGGGGTCCGGACCGTCGAGGGTGATCAGCGCCTTCCACAGCGCCCAGCCGCGTCCGCGCTTCCAGGTAGCCGCGTCGACGTCGACCGCGTCGCGGAACGCGGCCCGGCTGGCGCCGTGCAGCAGGGTCCAGGCGATCACCGTGTCGCAGGCGGGGTCGCCGACGCCGCAGCAGCCGAAGTCGATGACCGCGGCGAGCCGCCCGTCGCGGACCAGCAGGTTGGCGTACGCGACGTCGCCGTGGAACCACACCGGCGGCCCCGCCCAGGTGGCGTCGAGAGCGTCCTGCCAGATGGCGGTGACCGCGTCGACCGGTAGCCGGTCGCGGTGGGTCTTGATCGCCGCCCGGGTCTCGGCGTCGTAGGTGGACAGTGGTCCTCCGCGCCAGGCGCTGTGCCCGCCGGCCGCCGGGCCGCCGGTGGCGTCGACGGCGCGCAGGGACCGCAGGAAGGCCGCGAGGTCCGTCGCGAACCGGGTCAGGTCGTCGATCCGCTCGGGCCGCGCGGTGTGTCCGTCGATCCAGCGGTAGACCGACCAGGAGTACGGATAACCTGCGCCCGGTCGGCCCTGGGCCAGCGGCACGGGGATCTCCAGCGGGAGCCGCCGGCCGAGCACGGGCAGCCAACGCTGCTCCTTGGCTACCTGGAGCACGTATCCCTCGCCGCTGGGCAGCCGGACGGTCATCTCGTCGCCCAGGTGGAAGGTCCGGTTGTCCCAGCCGCCCACCTCGACCGGGCGCACCGGCAGGTCGGCCCACTGCGGGAACTGCTCGGCGACCAGGTGGCGGACCAGGCCCACGTCGATGCGTCGGGTCGTCGTCTCGTCACTGTGCGGCACGTCGGGTGCGGGCTGTGCGCTCATCCGCCCGAGCCTGCGGGCGCCGCCGGCCGCCCGCAACCGATTTGCGCCGACAGTGGGACAGGTCGAGCCAGCGCTCGGGACAGGTGCCGGGCAGCAGGACGTCAGGCGGTGGCGGCAGGTGTGGGTCGCGTCGGCGCCTTCGGGTTGGACGCCCTGGCCACCAACGGGAATGCGGTGACGAGCAGGCAGGCTGCCGCCATGGCCAGCAGCGCCGGGGTGAGGCCGAACGCGTCCACCGACCAGCCGCCGAGCAGCGCGCCCACCGGCAGGCCGACGAAGGCCAGCGAACCGGCGATGCCGAGCACCCGCGTCTGCAGGTCCGGTGGCACCCGTTCGTAGAGCGCCACACCGAGCAGTGGATTGACCGCCGCGATGCCGATTCCGGACAGGAAGGTGACCACGAGGACGACCGGCAGTTCGTCGCTGATCGCCAGGGCGACCAGCCGGGGTGTGCCGGCGACCGTCGCGCCGATCAGGAACGTCAGTCGGCCGGGCAGCCGGGGTCCGAGTGCGGTGAACGCCACGTTTCCCAGCAGCGCGCCTGCCGAGAACGCCGCCAGCACGAGGCCGAGGCCGCTCGGACCGTGCAGTTCCCGGGCGACCCAGAACGGGATGTAGACGGCCACGCTCGCGTTTGCCACCATGTTCAGCGCCGCGACGACCCCCAGCATGCCCAGCAGCGGCCGGTCCCGACCGAGGTAGCCGAAGCCGTCCCGCAGCGCGCGGAGGTAGCCCACCGGCGCGGCGGGGGTCGTCGGGGCGGCCTCGGGGCGCACGAGCAGGCCGATGACCAGCGCGCAGATCCCGAAGCTGGCCGCGTCGATGAGGATCGCCTCGGTCACCCCGAACGCGGCGATCAACAGGCCACCCACGGCGGCGCCGAACAACGTCACGACCCGGCTCAACCCGTCGTACGCCGAGGTGAGACGGATCAGGGGTACCCCGGCGGCCTCGGCGACCGGCCGGAACATGACGTGCTTGACGCGGTCCCCGATGCCGCGCAACGCCCCGGCGACCGCGACCAGCGCCACCAGGGGGGCGAAGCCCAGCCACGGGGTCAGCGCGACGACGACCATGGCCACCGCGCTGCCCGCGTCGCACAGGATCGAGGTCCGGCGCAGGCCCATCCGGTCCGCCCAGGGCGTGCCGAGGGCACTGGAGAGCAGGTACGGCAGCGTCTCGGCGAACGCGACCAGACCCATCTTGGTCGGGCTGCCGGTGGTGACCAGCACCAGCCAGGGGATGGTCACCACCGAGATGCGCGTACCCAGGTTGGAGACCAGGTCCGCGCCGACCAGGACGACCAACTGGCGGCGGGGTGTCACGCGCCGACCGCCGCCGCCCGCCGCGCGGCGTACTCCGCGCGCAGCGCCCGCTTGTCCACCTTGACCGAACGGTTCACCGGCAACCTGTCGACGAACCTGACCCCGGCGGGCGCCCACATCTCGTTCAGCTCGGCGGTCACCAGGTCGATCAGCTCCGCCGCCGTCACTGTCGCGTCCGGCGCGGTCACCACGTACGCGAACGGCACCTCGCCGACCTCCTCGTCCGGTACGCCGATCACGGCGGCGGACCGTACCTGTGGGTGCCCGGCCAGCACGTCCTCGATCGGGCGGCAGAAGATGGCCCAGTTCCGCCGGTGGGTGACGATCATGTCGTGCGCCCGGTCGACCAGGTAGAGGTAGCCGTCCTCGTCGAGGTGGCCGATGTCGCGGGTGCGGACCCAGCCGTCGACGAGCGTCTGCGCGGTCAGCTCGGGTTGCCCGTGGTAGCCGGCGAAGCTGAGCCGGCTGCGCACCCACACCTCGCCGTCGTGCCCTGGTGGCAGCACGGCGCCGTCGTCGTCGCGGATCTCGATCCGCACGTCGCCGTATGGTCGCCCGCAGGAGCGCAGCCGTTCCGGGTGCTCCGGGTCGTCGGTCAGCCCGGGCAGCGCGGTGATCACGACGGCCTCGCTGAGGCCGTACACGATGCGCAGGACCGGGCCGAACCGCGCGATGGCCTGGCGCAGCCGGGCGGGCGCGGCGGGCCCGGCGCCCACGTTGAACATGAACATCGCGGAGAAGTCGGCGCCCACCAGCGCCGGGTGGTCCAGCAGTTCGTAGAGCATCGGCGGGGTCACGAAGGTGGAGTTGATCCGTTCCCGCTGCACGGTGGCCACGAACGCCGTCGGGTCCCAGTCGTCGCGCAGGAACAGCACTCCGCCGGTGAACAGGTTGAACAGGGTGGTGATCTGCCCGCTGGCCAGCCACATGGGCGAGTGCGACAGGTGCCGTAGCAGCGGGAACCCGGCCGCGCGGAAGTCGGCAGCGAGGGTGAGGATCTGGGCGTAGAAGCTCTCGGTGTGGTGCACCAGCTTCGGCGCACCGGTGGTGCCGCTGGTCTGGAGGAACGACTCCGGAGCGGCGGCGGCCGTCGGCAGCGACACGGGACCGTCCGGCCCGGTGTCGGCCGTGAGGTCCGGGCCCGCGCCGCCGGGACCCAGGCGGCACACCGGTACGCCGGGCAGCGCGGCAGCCAGCTCCGGCCCCAGGCTGGCCGGGTCACGGGCGTCGTAGACGAGGGCGTCGGGGCGGGCCAGCCGGATGAACTCGTCGACCTCCCGGCGGGCGGTGACCGGTGCGACCCACATCGTCCGGCAGCCGATCAGGTGCAGCGCGAGCTGGAGCAGTGGACCCTCCACGGCGTTCGCCATGGTCACCAGCACCGCCGCCCCGGGCCGTACACCGTGGCGGGTCAGGGCGGCGGCCATCGCGCGTGTGCGAGCGGCGGCCTGGGTGTAGGTGAGGCGCTGCCCGCCGCCGACCAGCGCCTCCCGGTCGCCGAAGTCGGCGAAGAGGTCGAGCGCCCTGTCCACATAGGTCGCGTGCCCGGGTCTGTCAATCATCCGGCAAACCCCCATCGGATTCGAGCGGCGGTCTCCGGGTCGGTTCCCGGCGACGTCGCGGGCGGTGAGGGCGTGTTCGGCGACCGCACCGCCGCCGCCTGCGAGCCTAGGCCGGCGAGGGCGCGCCGGGACCGGGCCGAAGGGCGAAACCGCAGGCCCGGAGGACATTTGATCGTGTCGATCAGTCGATTGACGCCCGTCATCGGCGGCGGCTAGGTTTCTGGACCATCGTCCAGGCGGGAGCCGTCAGCGGATGGCCCTGGGCTGCCACACGATGGAGGTTCAATGTCGACCCCGAAGAGATGGCACGTGGTCGCCGCGGTCGCGGCGCTACTGGTCACGGGAACACCCGCCGTCGTCGCCACCGCTGGTGGATCGCCTACCGCCGCCGGCCGGCCGGACCGCGACGAGTGGGCGGGCAGTTGGGCCGCGGCCGTCACCCGGGGAAACTCGGTCGGTCTGACCAACACCGGCCTGAACGACCAGAGCGTCCGGATGGTCGTGCACGTCTCGGTGGGTGGCCCGGCGCTGCGCGTACGGCTGAGTAACCTTTACGGCGAGCAGGCGGTCCGGGTGGGCCGCGCCACCGTCGCCCGACCGAACACCGCGACCGTCGACGACGTGTCCGACATCGACCCGGCCACGCTGCGCGCGCTGACCTTCACCGGCGGGGCCTCGGCGACCATGAACCGGGGCGCGGAGCTGCTCAGCGACCCGCTGACCTTCGCCGTCGCGGACGACAGCGACCTGGTCATCACCCTGCACTTCCCGACGCCGACCGGGCCGACCACCTTCCACGGGCAGTCCCAGCAGACGAACTTCGTCGGCGCCGGTGACCTGACCGGGGCGGCCGACGGCGCGGGCTTCACCATCCGTCCCACCTGCTGCTGGTTCTTCCTGTCCGGTGTCGACGTGCAGCGCAGGGCCAGCCCGGGGGCGCTTGTCGTGCTCGGCGACTCCATCGGGGACGGCAACGGCAGCACCGTCAACGCGAACCGGCGCTGGCCCGACCTGCTCTCCGACCGGCTGCTCGCCGACCGGCCCGACAAGCGCACCCCGGGCGTGCTCAACCTCAGCCTCGCCGGCAACCGCCTCAACCACGAGGGCACCGAGCCGGGCGCGGCCGACTACCCCGGCTACTTCCAGCTCGGTCCGAACGCGGCGGCCCGCCTCAACGAGGACGTCTTCGCCCAGACCGGGGTGCGTACCGTCGTCACGCACCTGGGCATCAACGACATCTGGATGTCCAACGACTCGCCGGAGGCGATCATCGCCACCCTGCGGCAGATCAACCAGCAGCTCCAGCAACGCGGGCTGACCAGCCTGGTGGCCACGCTGACGCCGTACGAGGGGCATGGCGCTCCGGGCGTGTGGACGCCGGAGAAGGAGGCCACCCGGCAGGCCGTGAACACGTACCTGCGGGGCAGCCGGGAGTTCGACGGACTGCTGGACTTCGACCGGGTGCTGCGTGACCCGGCCAGGCCCAGCCAGTTGCTGCCCGCGTACGACTCGGGGGACCACATCCACCCGAACGACGCCGGCAACAAGGCGATGGCCGACGCCGTGCCGTTACGGCTGCTCGGCCTGTGACACCCCGGGGGCGGCGGGGCGACCCCGCCGCCCCCGGAGCACCGACATCCTGGGGAGGAGTACGTCATGACGGTGCAGGACCTGCTCACCGGCCTCTACAGCGAAGAGGGCCGCCAGAATCCGTACCCGTGGTACGCGCGCCTGCACCGGCTCGGGCCGGTCAGCGCGGTGCCGCCGCGCGCCGAGCACCGCACGGTGGCGGCGGTGGCGGTCGGCTACGACGTGATCGATCAGATGCTGCGCGATCCCCGGTGGACCAAACAGCCGCCGCCCGGCTGGGAGGAGCACGAGATCCTGCAGACCTTCCAGACGTCGATGATGTTCATCAACCCGCCCGACCACACCCGGATGCGGCAGGTCTTCTCGCGCACCTTCACCCCGCGCCGCCTCGGCGCCCTGGAGCCGGTGATCCTGCGCGTCGTCGACGAGTTGCTGGACAGGATAGCCGACGCCGGTGACAGCGTCGTCGACTTCGTGGCCGACTTCGCGTACCCGATTCCCGCCCTGGTGATGGCCGAGTTCATCGGCATCCCGGCGGGGGATCTGCCCTGGTACCGGGATCGGGTGGACCGCATCGACGAGTTCCTGGACGTGGCCGGCAAGACCCCGCAGCGGTTGGCCGCGGCCAACACCGCGGCGCAGGAGCTGCGGGCGTTCTACCGGGACCTGCTGGCCCACCGCCGCCGTACGCCCGGCGAGGACCTGATCAGCGCGCTGGTGGAGGCGGTCGGCTCGGGGGAGGTGGAGCTGACCGAGGAGGAGTTGATCAGCAATCTGATCGTGCTGTTCAACGCCAGCTTCGTCACCACCGTCTACATGTTCAGCAACGGCCTGCCGCTGCTGCTGGCCCACCCGGAGACGGTCGCCGCGCTGCCCACCGACGACGCCCTCGCCTCCGGATGCGTCGACGAGGTACTGCGCCTGCAGAGTCCCGTGCACTTCCTCGCCCGGGCCGCGCCGGAGGACACGGTGCTGGCCGGTGTTCCGGTCGCCCGGGATGCCAACGTGCTGATCATCGTCGGCGCGGCAAACCGCGATCCGGCGCGGTTCCCCGATCCGGACGTCTTCGATCCCACCCGCGCCGGCCCGCCGTCGCTGGCCTTCGGGGTGGGCCCGCACTTCTGTCTCGGCGCGGCGGTGTCCCGACTGGAGGGACGTCTCGCGCTGCCCCGCCTGTTCGCCCGGTTCCCCCGGCTCGCGGTCACCGAGACCCCGGCGTACAGCGGCAGCCTCTTCCTGCGTGGCATCGACAAGCTGCTGGTCAGCACCGGCGGATAGGAGATCAGCATGGCCCTGCACCCGGAGGTGGCGGCCTACCGCGCCGCCCGCGCCGCGGCGGGCACACCGCCGCTGTACACGCAGACCCTCGCCGAGGCCCGCGCCGCGGACCTGGCCGCGATCCGCGCCGGCGGCGGCGCGGTCGAGCAGGTCTTCGAGGTACGCGACGAGCACGTCCCCGGCCCGGGCGGTGACCTGCCCGTCCGCGTGTACCGGCCGGCCGGGTCGGGTCCACTGCCCACCCTGCTGTACTTCTTCGGCGGTGGTTGGACGCTCGGCAGCATCGACACCGCCGACGGCATCTGCCGACGGCTGGCCAACGCGGTGCCCTGCCAGGTGGTGACCGTCGGCTACCGGTTGGCGCCGGAGCACCCCTTTCCGGCGGCGGTGCACGACTGTCACGCCGCGACCGTCTGGATCGCCGGGAACGCCGACCGGTTCGGCGTGGACCCGACCCGGCTGGCGGTGGGCGGGGACAGCGCCGGTGGGAACCTCGCCGCGGCGGTGACCCTGCTGTGCCGTGCGGACGGCCCCGCGCTCGCCGCGCAACTGCTGGTCTACCCGAACACCGACATCGGCGGTGAGCCGTCCGGCCCGGTCGGCGACGACCCCACCCTGTTCAACCGCCACTCGGTGGCCTGGTACCGGACGCACTACCTGGCCGAACCGGAGCAGTCGCGGGACCCGCTGGCGTCGCCGCTGCGCGCCGACGACCTGTCCGGCCTGCCGGCGGCCCTGGTGATCACCGCTGAGCTGGACCCGCTGTGCGCCGAGGGGCAGCGCTACGCCGAGCGGCTCGGCGCCGCCGGTGTGCCCGCCCGCGTCGACCACTACCCGGGCATGATCCACGGTTTCTTCGCCATGCCCGGCGTGTTCACCGACGGCCGGCGCGCACAGGACAGCGCCGCCGCGTTCCTGCGGGACCGGTTCGGGCTGCCGGCGGATCGACAGGCGGCTCCGGCCGAGCCGGAGGGCACGGGGGTACGCGGTGGTTGAGCCTGCCCTGGCCGACCGGCCGACCGCGACGCCCGAAGTGACGTTCGCCGACTACGGGGAGCGGGCGCGGGCGGTGCTGGCCCCGGACGTGTGGGACTACGTCTCCGGCGGTGGCGGGGCGGAGGTGACCCTGGCCGCCAACCGGGTCGCGCTGGACCGGGTCGCCGTGCTGCCCCGGGTGCTGCGCGGCCGGGACACGGTGGACACCGGAGCCCGGCTGCTCGGCCAGTCGTACGCGCTGCCGGTCGGGGTGGCGCCGATGGCCTACCAGCGGCTCGTGCATCCGGACGGTGAGGCGGGCCTGGCGGCGGCGGCCCGCGCGGCTGGCGTGCCGTACGTGGCGAGCACCCTGAGCAGCACGCCGATCGAACAGATCACCGCCACCGGCGCCCCGGTCTGGTTCCAGCTCTACTGGCTGCGCGACCGAACCCTGGTCCGTGACCTGTTGGACCGGGTCGTCACGGCCGGCTGCCGCGCCCTGGTCGTCACCGTGGACGTCCCGGTGCTCGGCCGACGCCCCCGCGACCTGCGTAACGCGTTCCGACTGCCGGCCGACGTGGTCGCCGCCAACCTGCCGTACGGCAGGGACACGCTCGCCCACGCGGGCGTTCCCGGTGTCTCCGCGATCGCCGCGCACACCGACGCGTCGTTCGATTCGGCCCTGCGCTGGGCGGACCTGGCCTGGCTGCGCGAGCACGTCGACCTGCCGCTCGTCGTCAAGGGGGTGCTGGATCCCCGCGACGCGATCGAGGCGGTGCGGATCGGGGCGGACGCGGTGGTGGTGTCGAACCACGGCGGTCGACAGTTGGACGGCGCGCCGGCCAGCGTCACCATGCTGCCGGAGGTCGTCGACGCGGTCGGCGACGGCTGTCAGGTGCTGCTCGACAGCGGCATTCGTGGCGGCAGCGACGTGCTGCGGGCGTTGGCGCTGGGCGCGGCGGGCGTCCTGGTCGGCCGTCCGCTGCTCTGGGCGCTCGCCGTCGGAGGACGGCAGGGCGCGCAGGACGCGTTGGCGTTGCTCGCCGCCGAGGTGCGGGACGCGCTCACCCTCGCCGGCTGTGCCGATCCGACGGCGGCGGCCGGGCTGCGGACGCTCGGGACGGGCTGATCCGGTGGCCCTGACCGAACCGGCCGACCTCGACGTCGCCGACCTGCACCCCGCGCTGGGCGATCCGGCGCTGACCTCGATGAACTTCCTCAACGAGGTGTCCGAACGGTACCCGGCGGCGGTGTCGCTCGCGGCCGGCCGCCCGTACGAGGAGTTCCTCGACGTCGCCGCGGTGCACCGGCACCTGGACACGTTCCACCGGCACCTCGTGGACGAGCTGGGACATTCGGCCGAGCAGGCGCGACGGCTGCTGATGCAGTACGGCCGGACCAAGGGCATCGTTCACCACCTGGTCGCCCGCAACCTCGCCCTCGACGAGGGGATCACCGTCGACCCGGAGGCCGTGGTGGTGACCGTCGGCTGCCAGGAGGCCATGTTCCTGGTGCTGCGGGCGTTGCGGGCCGGTCCGACGGACGTGCTGTTGGCGGTCGCCCCGACCTATGTCGGGCTGACCGGTGCGGCCCGGCTGGTGGACCTGCCGGTGTGGCCGGTCGCGGGCGGACCGTCCGGTGTGGATCTGGCCGACCTGCGGGCCCAGGCGCGTCGGGCCCGGGACGCGGGCCTGCGGCCGCGTGCCTGCTACGTGATGCCGGACTTCGCCAACCCGTCCGGGGTCAGCATCGACGTCGCCGACCGGCAGCGGCTGCTGGCGCTGGCCGCCGAGGAGGACCTGCTGCTGCTGGAGGACAACCCGTACGGGCTGTTCGCCGTCGCCGACGGGCCGCGTCCGCCGACCCTGAAGGCGCTGGACACCGACCGGCGGGTCGTCTATCTCGGCTCCTTCGCCAAGACGGTGCTGCCCGGTGCGCGGGTGGGTTACGTGGTCGCCGACCAGCGGGTGGCCGGACCGGACGGCCGGCTCGGCCCGTTCGCCGACCAGCTCGCCATGATCAAGAGCATGGTCACCGTGAACACCTCACCCCTCGCGCAGGCGGTGATCGGTGGCCGGCTGTTGGAGCACAGATGCAGCCTGGTGCCCGCGAACACCCGGGAGCGGGCCGCGTACGCCCGCAACCTGCGTCACCTGGTGGCCGGCTTGGCCCGGCGCTTCGCGGACCGCCCGGAGGTGCGCTGGACGGTGCCGGCCGGTGGGTTCTTCGTGGTGGTGACGGTGCCGTTCACGGTCGACGACGCGTTGCTGGACACCTCGGCGCGGAACTACGGCGTGCTCTGGACCCCGATGGCGCACTTCTACGACGACACCGCGCCGGTGCGGGCGCTGCGGCTGTCGGTCAGCGCGGTGACACCGGAGCAGATCGACGTGGGATTGGACCGGCTCGCCGCCCTCATCACTGACGAGCTCCTGGGTGGACGGTCATAATGGGCCGCATGGTTGCCTGGGAGTACGCCCTGCTCGTCCGCCGCTATCAGGGACAGGGTCGCAATTTCACCGTCTCGTTCGTCTGGTACGGCCCGGACGGGTCACGCAAGGACATCACCGCCTACGGCGACACGGCCATCGCGCACCTCAATCGCGCCGGCCGGGAGGGCTGGGAGCTGGTGTCGGCAGCCGAGGACGTCAACAACGTCCAGGGCAGCACCGAGGTCCACCGCTACCACCTGAAGCGCCCCCTGAACTGACTCCCGCCGCGCCCCGTCGATCGTGGAAGCACCACGGCTCCATGATCGACGGGGCGTGCGGGGTCGGGGTCGGCCGTCAGGCCAGGTCGATGCCCGGGTAGAGCGGGTGAGGGGCCAGCAGGTCGGTGGCCTGGCGGGAGACCTTGTCGGCCAGGTCGGCGTCGAGCGTGTACTTCGCCTTGGACGGGGTGCCGTCGGCGTTGGCGCCGGCCGTGGTGTTGGTCAGCACGGTGTGGATCAACTCCGCCGTCTGGTCCATCTCGGCGGCGCCCAGCCCCCGGGTGGTCAGCGCCGGCGTGCCGATCCGGATGCCGGACGTGTACCAGGCGCCGTTCGGGTCCTGCGGGACCGAGTTGCGGTTGGTGACGATGCCCGAGTCGAGCAGTGCCTGCTCGGCCTGCCGGCCGGTGAGCCCGTAGCCGGACACGTCGATCAGCACCAGGTGGTTGTCGGTGCCACCGGTGACCAGCGTCGCGCCCCGGCGCAGCAGCCCTTCGGCGAGAGCCTGCGAGTTGTCCACGATCCGCTGCGCGTAGTCGGCGAAGTCCGGGCGGCGAGCCTCGGCGAGCGCGACGGCCTTCGCGGCCATGACGTGCGGCAGCGGACCGCCGAGCACCATCGGGCAGCCCCGGTCGACCTGGTCGGCCAGCTCCGGCTGGCAGAGCACCATGCCGCCGCGCGGGCCGCGCAGCGACTTGTGGGTCGTGGTGGTGACGATGTGCGCGTGCGGTACCGGGTCGAAGTCGCCGGTGAAGACCTTGCCGGCCACCAGCCCGGCGAAGTGCGCCATGTCGACCATGAAGGTCGCGCCGACCGAGTCGGCGATCTCGCGCAGGATCCGGAAGTTCACCTTCCGGGGGTACGCCGAGTAGCCGCCCACCAGGATCAGCGGCTTGAACTCGCGGGCCGCCTCGGCCACCCGGTCGTAGTCGATCAGGCCGGTCGCCGGGTCGGTGCCGTAGCTGCGCTGGTCGAACATCTTGCCGGAGATGTTCGGCCGGAAGCCGTGGGTGAGGTGCCCGCCGGCGTCCAGCGACATGCCGAGCATCCGCTGGTTGCCCAGCTCGCGGCGCAGTGCGAACCAGTCCGCCTCGGTGAGGTCGTTGACCTGGCGGACCTGGGCCTTCTTGAGGGCGGGGGACTCGACCCGGTCGGCGAGCACCGCCCAGAACGCGACCAGGTTGGCGTCGATGCCCGAGTGCGGCTGCACGTACGCGTGGGCCGCGCCGAACAGCTCCCGGGCATGTTCGGCGGCGAGCGCCTCGACGGTGTCGACGTTCTGGCAGCCGGCGTAGAAGCGGCGGCCGACGGTGCCCTCGGCGTACTTGTCGCTGAACCAGTTGCCCATCGCCAGCAGCGTCGCCGGGGAGGCGTAGTTCTCGCTGGCGATGAGCTTGAGGGACTCCCGCTGGTCGGTCAGCTCGGCACCGATGGCGTCGGCCACCCGCGGCTCGACGGCCCGGATCACCTCGAGGGCGCTCCGGAAGGCGGTGGACTCGGCGTTGTGCGACATGCGACCTCCTACGTACGTGCGGAAGGCCCAGGCGCTCGGCAAACGTCCTCGTGACGGGGCCGCTCCCCGATGGTTGTCCATCCCAACGCGCCAGTAACGGCCCGCGCCGATCCTACCGGGCCGGGCGTCGGCCGAGCCGCGCGACTCCCTGCCACGAGAGGAGTCGACACCCATGACCACACCCACCACCGGCCGACCGTCAGCTCGGGTGACCGGAGCGTCCAGCGGGATCGGGTACGAACTGGCCGTGCAGTTCGCCGAGCACGGATTCGACCTGGTCGTGGCCGCCGAGGACGCCGGCATCACCGCGGCGGCCGACAAGCTGCGCCGCGACGGCGGCGTCCAGATCCATCCGGTATGCGTCGACCTGTCCACCGAGCAGGGCGTCGAGGAGCTGGTGAGCGCTGTCGCCGCGATCGGACGTCCCCTGGACGCGCTGGCGCTGAACGCCGGGCGGGGCGCCGGGGGCCGGGGGAGCCCGCCGGGCCGGCGGGCTGGGGGTGGGGGCGGGGTGGGCGGCATGACGAGGGGCTCGGCACTGCCGGGCCCCTCGGTACGAACGGTCGTCTCAGGCGGTCACGGCGTCGCGCGCCTTCTTGATCGCCTTCGGCTCGGTGGGGGTACGCGGCGCGTCCGCGCGCAGCGCGATCATCTTCTCGCCGATCTCCTGGAGCTGCTTGCGGCCCAACGCCTCGCGGACCTTGGGGAACCACTCCTCCTCTTCCTCCTCGACGTGGTGCGTGACGTTCTCGATCAGCACCGTCGTCTTGGCGGTGAAGCGCTCGTCCTTGGCGTCCATGCTGGCCAGTTCGAGGCAGAGCAGGTCGGCCACGTGGTGCTCCTCGTACGACTCGAGGATGTCGTCCTCCAGGTCGGGCAGGAGCCGGCGGACCTCCGGGTACATCACCTCGTTCTCCAGGTAGGTGTGCACCGTCAGGGCCTCCAGGATCTGGTCCACCAGCTTCTGCCGCTGGCTCGCCGGCCCCTCCTCGGCGTCCTGGAAGGCCTTGAACAGGCGGCGCATCTCCTTGTGGTCCTCTTTGAGCAGGACGATGGCATCGGTCGACACCGGTGTGCCCCCCCTTGTTCGATAGCTTGGCTGGTGTCGATCCGGTACCCCGAGGCTGCGCGGCGAAACGGACGAACGCGGCGGATACCGCCTGCTCAGACCGTGGCCAGGGTGCGCGGGATCTCGTCGAGCAGTTCCCGGGCCAGGAAACCGATCCGGCCGTACCGGGGGATCAGCCGTTGGCCGCTCACGGCGTGCGCGAAGGCACCCCAGCAGGCGGCCTGCGCCGGGTCGGCGCCTCGGGAGAGCAGCCCGGCCAGCAGGCCGGCGAGCACGTCTCCGCTGCCGGACGTGCCGAGGCCCGCGTCGCCGCTCTCCTCCCGCCACCCGCGCCCGTCCGGGGCGGCCACGTGCCCGTAGAGCGAGACCACCGCCTCGTACCGTTGCGCCAGCTCGGCGGCCTCGGCGCTCAGGTCGTCGCCCGCGTCCCGGCCGAGCAGGTGACCGGCCTCGGTGACGTTGGGAGTGAGCACCACCGGGCGGCCCGAGCCGACCAGCAGCTTCGGCTCGTGGCTGAGCGCGCCGAGGGCGTACGCGTCCAGGACCAGCGGGGTGTCCGGCCCGGCCGCCTCCAGGACGAGGTTCAGCAGACGGGAGGTCTCGTCGATGTCCGTCAACCCCGGGCCCAGGGCCACCACGTCTGCCGCACCGGCCAACTCGCGGAGCTGGCCGGCCCGGTCGGCGGCCACCGTGCCGTCGGACGTCTCCGGCAGCCCCACCACCAGCGCCTCGGGCACCTGGATGCTCAACGCGGCCGCGGTCGACTCGGCGAGGGCGAGCTGGAGCACCCCGGCGCCGGCGCGCAGCGCGGCCACCCCGGCGAGCAGAACCGCCCCGGGGGTGAAGCGGGAGCCGCCGATCACCAGCACCGTGCCCCGGCTCTCCTTGCCACCGGCGGGTACGGGCAGCGCCCAGTCCCGCAGCAGCGCCGGCGTGATCACCTGGACCTCAGACCGGTTCGGCATGGATCTCGTCCTCCCTGGTCGCCTCGGCGCCCTGCCGGTGCAGGTGGCCGACCTCGTTGAAACCGCCGAGCCGCAGTCTGCCCTGCTCGTCGGCGGACCAGTCGGTGATCGAGCAGTTGGCGATCACGTGTTCGCGGGTCAACGCCATCAACTCCGGCTCGGTCAGGCCCTCGAGGAGGTAGCGCAGCAGGAAGACCAGCGCGTCGTGACCGAAGAGCAGCACCCGCTGGCCCTCGTGGTCACGGCGCAGGTCACCGAGGAGCGCGCGCAGGCGCAGCGCCACGTCGGTCCAGGCCTCACCGCCGGGCGGCCGGTAGTAGAACTTGCCCAATCGGGCGCGGCGCTCCGCCTCGTCGGGAAACCGCCGCTGCACCCCGTGCCCGGTCAGGCCGTCCAGGATGCCCAGCTCCCGGTCGCGCAGCCGCTCGTCGCGGCTCACCGGCACCCCGGTGCCGTGCAGCGCCAGCTTCGCCGTGGACACCGCCCGCAGGTACGGCGACACCACGGCCACGTCGGGCCGCCGGTCCTCGGGCAGGCCGGCGAGCCAGCGGCCGGTCGCCCGCGCCTGCTCCTCGCCGGTGTCCGAGAGCGGCACGTCGGCGTCGCGGTGGCTCACTGCGATCACGTCCGCGCCGGTCTCCTCGGCCCGGGTGGCCGCCACGTTCGCGGTGCTCTCCCCGTGCCGGATGATCCAGAGCGTCGACAGTTCCGCCATGTCGACCCCCTACCCGGGCGCGGCACGGCGTAACCGTGCGCGCGCCGGGACGGGGCCGGCTCAGCCGCGCTTGCGCAGCAGGGCCACGGTCAGCCCGGTCACGTGCGTGACGCGGACCACCTCGTACCGCTCGGCGAGAGCGGCGGACTGCTTCTTCGGCAGTCCGGTCAGCGGCGCGTCGGTGACCGTCGGCAGTAGCACCCAGAGCCGCGGCTCGCCGTGCAGACAACGGGCGGGATTGGTGCAGGCCGAGTTGAACAGCTCATTGCGTTGGACCGCGGAACGCTGCTCGAAGACGTTGCGCAGCTTCACGTCCTTGGGAAGGTAGTACCGAACCCCGCCCTCGGCCGCCCACCACCAGGCGCCACCGACCACCAGCCCGTCGCCGGGTTGGTAACCGGCCTCGACGACCCGCGCCGCCTCCGAGTACCCGAACGGCGCGAACGCTCGCTTCTGCGGATAGGTGTACCAGCTGTGCGAGTACTCGGCGCGCAGCGCGAGATGGCCGGGCACGCTCAGGGCGGCGAGCACCACCAGACTCACCACGACCAGCGGGACGCGGCGCAAGGCCGCGAGACCCGCGCCGGCGAGCACCGCCCAGGCCGGCACGACGAAGAGCAGGTACTTCGAGAAGAAGTAGTTGATGTCGCCGGTGGAGGCCAGCAGGACCACCGGTAGCGGCACGGCGACGATGAGCGCGAACATGACGGTCCGCGCGGCATTGTCGCGGCGCAGGTGGGTCAGCACACCGACCACGGCCAGCGCGGTGACGGCGAAGGCCAGCAACACCGAGCCGAGGACCTGTTCCCAGACCGTCCACGGCGCGCTGTCCGGGATCCAGCTGATCTGCCGGCCCGCCTGCTTCATGCCGCGCAGGATCACCGGGGCGGCGATGCCCACACCGGCCAACGCGGCGAGCGCGAACCATGCCACCGACCACCACCGCCGCTCCCGCCAGCAGTGGATCAGCACGGCCAGACCGTGCCCGATCAGCAGGGTGAGACCCACCACATTCACCAGGCCAATACCGGCCACGGCGAGCGTGTAGGGCGCCCAGCGCAGCCACCCCGGCCGCTCCAACGCCCGGAGCAGGAACAGCGTGGCCGCGGCGGCGGCGAGGACGACGAAGGCGTACGAGCGGGTCTCCTGCCCGAAACGGGTGACCGTGGGCACCAGGGCAAAGGTGAACCCGCCGGCGATCCCGGCGGTCTGGCCGAAGATCCGTCGCCCGGCCAGCGCCACGCACGCGGTGGCCAGAACCATGGCCAGCGCCGACGGCACCCGCAGGCTGGTCGGCCCGCTGCCGAAGACGGTTGCCCAGCCGTGCATGAACAGGTAGTACGCGCCGTGCACGGCGTCGACGTTTTTCAGCATGCCCAGGATCTGGCTGGTGGAGCGGTTCGCCAGGTCGACGGTGACCAACTCGTCCTGCCACATCTCCGGGCTGCCGAGTCGCCACCCGACCGCGAGAGCTGCGAATGCCGTCGGCCAGAACCAGACACTGAGCGCCAGCCGGCGGGCGAACGGAAGTCGTCGGCGGGCCGGCTCGGTGGTCGGCGGGGGCGAGCCCACGTCGGTCTGCGCGGGGGGTGCGTCCGTGATGGCGGCACGGTCTGGCATCGGCGTCCAATCCGGGGGCGTGCAGTGTGGGCGCGCCGATGATAGCCCTCGGCAAAGAGGTCACCGGAGCCGTCGCCCCGGTGCGCCGAGGCGGTGTCGCGACGGCCGGCGGCCGCTTCGCCGGTGCTGGATTCGGACGCCGTGCCTGATAATGTGGCCCGCGCCCGTAGCGCACGTCCACCACGCACAGTAAGGCCCGGGAAACCGATGATTGTCGACATCATGTTGCCGTACTACGGGAGCGTGCCCCTCATGCAGGCGGCGGTGCGCAGCGTGCTGGCACAGACTGACCCGGGCTGGCGGCTGACCGTGGTCGACGACGGTACCGAGCCGGGCGTGCCGGAGTGGTTCGCGCTGATCACCGACGAGCGGGTGCGCTACCAGCGCAACGAGCGCAACCTCGGCATCACCGGCAACTTCCGCAAGTGCGTCGGCCTCGCCGAACACGAGTACCTGGTGATGATGGGCACGGACGACATCATGCACCCCAACTACGTGGCGACGGTGCGGTCGGTGATCGAGCAGTACCCGGGCGTCGGTATGGTGCAGCCGGGAGTCGAGATCATCGACGCCGACGGCACGGTGGTCAACACCATCGTCGACGAGGCCAAGCGGCGGCTCTACGCACCGCGCGTCGAGTCCCGGGCGCTGATGGGCGGCGAGGATCTGGCGGCCAGCCTGCTGCGCGGCTGCTGGTTCTACTTCCCGTCGATCTGCTGGCGGACGGACGCGCTCAAGGCCGTCAACTTCCGTGAGGAGCTCCAGGTCATCCAGGACCTCGCGCTGGTGATCGATCTGATCCAGCGGGGCGAGCAGATGGCGATTGACGCCACCCTGTGCTTCCAGTACCGGCGGCACGCGGTCAGCAAGTCGGCCGCCGACGCGGTCACCGGGTCCCGGTTCGACGAGGCGCGGGCGTTCTTCGTCGACGTCGCCCGGCGGATGGACGAGCAGGGCTGGCCCGTGGCGGCCCGGGCGGCCCGCCGCTACATGTCGTCCCGGCTGCACGCCATCACGCTGCTACCGACGGCGATCCTCGCCGGCCGAATGACCGGTGTGAAGAGCCTGTCGCGGCACGCGTTCGGGCCGGGCCGATGAGCGACCACGACCAGGGGGCGGCCATGATCGTCTGGTACCGGTCGACACCTCGATGCCCGAGGGACTGCGACCGGCGCCGGTGATGCCGTACCGCGAGTTTCAAGCTGCGCTGCACCACGCCGGCCGCCGAGGCCGACCGGGCCGGTCTGATCGAGGATGTCACGCTGCGGGTCGGCAACGTGATCGGGGCCGGCTAGGGCGTGTCCTGTCGATCATGTAGTGGTTGATCGTTGACGATGTGCCGGTGGTACGTCGTGGTGAATTGACCGACGAGGCGTGGGCGGTGATCGCGCCGCTGCTGCCGGAGCCGGGTGGTGCGCGGGGGCGGTGGCGGGATCACCGTCAGGTCATCAATGGGATCTTGTGGAAGCTGCGCACGGGTGCGCCGTGGCGTGACCTGCCGGAACGCTTCGGACCGTGGAAAACCTGCCACGAACGGCTGCGGCGGTGGACCGCGGCTGGGACCTGGGATCGGATCCTCGCCGCGGCGCAGGTCCATGACGACGGCACACCGGTGCAGTGGACGATCAGCATCGACTCGTCGATCGTGCGGGCGCACCAGCATTCCGCTGGCGCCCGCAAAAAAGGGGCTCCCCATCAAGTCCGGCGACGCCTGGTGCGCAAGATGGCGAGGCCATCGGCCGATTGCGCGGCGGACTGAGCACGAAGATCCACCTCGCCGTCGACGGACGCGGCCGGCCGCTGTCGATCCTGCTCACCCCGGGCCAGGCCGGCGACAACCCTCAACTCCTGGCGTTGCTCGATGCGATCTGGGTCAACGAGCCCGGACCCGGACGGCCCCGCAAGCGACCCGATGTGCTGATTGCCGACAAGGGCTACGCGCATGACTCGACCCGCCGAGCCCTGCGGCAGCGAGGCATCCGGCACGTCATCCCCGAACGCAGCGACCAAGTCGCCCGCCGGGCCGCCAAGGGCAGCGCCGGCGGACGACCACCGGCCTTCGACAAGCAGCTCTACTGCAAACGCAACGTCGGGAACGCTGTTTCAATCGGCTCAAGCAATGGCGTGACCTGGCCACCCGCTACGCCAAGCGAGCATCCCTCTACCAGGCCAGTCTCGTCCTCATCGCCGCCATCATCTGGCTTCCATGATCGACAGGACAGGCCCTAGACGAGTAGTTCCGATGTCAGGGGTCGATGTCTGGGCATGAAGGGAGGGTGCCGATGATCATGTTGTGACGCAAGACCTCGACACCCTCTTG